>NZ_QTPZ01000007.1:0-226956 GCF_003853505.1 Burkholderia sp. Bp9015 | reverse complement strand
AGCGCAGCCAGCATCTGGCCCGTCTGGTTCGAATCGTCGTCGATCGCCTGCTTGCCGAGGATCACCAGTTGCGGCTGCTCCTTGTCGACCAGCGCCTTCAGGATCTTCGCGACGGCCAGCGGCTCGACGCTATCGTTCGACTCGACGAGGATCGCGCGATCCGCGCCGATCGCCAGCGCCGTACGCAGCGTTTCCTGCGCTTGCGCGACGCCCACCGACACCGCGATCACTTCGGTCGCGACGCCCGCTTCCTTCAGGCGCACGGCTTCTTCAACGGCGATTTCGTCGAACGGGTTCATCGACATCTTCACGTTCGCGATGTCGACGCCGGTGTTGTCCGACTTCACGCGGACCTTCACGTTGTAATCGACCACTCTTTTCACCGCGACGATTATCTTCATGTATCTTCCGTTCAGTCTTTTCGTAGAATCCGACCAGCATTCAGTACGCCTGCCGGATCCAGCAGGTCCTTGATCGCCTGCATCAACGCAATCTCGTCAGCAGAACGGCTATGGTGCAGAAAGTCTCGCTTCACGACTCCGATGCCGTGCTCAGCAGAGATCGAGCCGCCCACGTCGGCGACTGCCCGGTAGACGAGATCTTCAACGCGATGCAGGTCGTCCGGGCTGTCGTGGGGACCCGAAAGCACGTGAAGATTTCCGTCGCCGATATGGCCGAAGAACAGGTGACGTTGGCGCGCAAACTGCTGCGTCAGCGCTTTGCGCGTCGAATCAACGAACCGCTCCATTGCTGCCATCGGAACGCCAACATCGAAAGCGGCATGCGGCTTGAGGTGCGCCAGCAGTTCGCCTATGGCTTCGCGATAGGCCCAAAGCCGCTGCGCGTCGTCGATCGATTGGGCTACGACGGCATCGGTCGCGAGACCGTGGTCGAACGCATTGGCCAGAAACTCCTCGAGTTGTCGCCGTTCGTCTGCTTCGTCGGTACCGAGCGTCTCCAGCAATGCGTACACCGGCGCGGGGGCATCGAAGGCTGGCCGCAACTCGTGGACTTCGCGAGCGGCGGCCATGAAGTCGTCCCACATGACCTCGAACGCGGAGAGGCCCGGCAGTGTGGCGCGAGCGTCGCGTATGAGCTGCGTTGCGGCGTCAAACGACGGAAGCGCACAGAGCGCAGTGCATGCGCTCGTAGGCAGCGGAGAAAGCTTGAGGACGAGTCTGGTAATCACGCCCAAAGTACCTTCGCTGCCGATGAACAGGTGCTTCAGATCTACGCCGGTTGTGTTTTTCGTGACGCGATTGAGCATGCTGAGCAGACGCCCGTCGGGCAACACGACTTCGAGGCCAAGCACCATATCGCGCATTGTGCCGAACCGGATCACACGGTTACCACCAGCATTGACAGCGGCGTTGCCGCCGATCTGGCATGAACCGCGAGCGCCGAGATCGAGCGGAAAGTACCAGCCTTGTTCTTCGACGCGTTGCTGCAATTCTTCGAGAACGACGCCAGCCTGCACGGTGGCGGTGCCGCCTACGGCGTCGATTTCCTCGATTGCATCGAGCTTCGATAACGAAAGCGCGATTTCCCCTTCGCGCGGCGTCGCGCCACCGGCGAGACCCGTCAAGCCGCCTTGCACGACAGCACGGCGACGAAAGCGGCTGCAGATCTCAAGTGTCGCCGCCACCTGTTGCGGCGTGCGCGGGAACACGACGATGCTCGGCATGCAATGTGGTGCTTCACACCAGTCGCCGGCGTGAGCCGACGCGACAGACGAGTCGAGCACGACCGAGCTGTCGCCGAGCGTGCTTTCGAGCGCTGCGACGAATAGGTCGACAGGCTGTTCGATGAATGGAGTCATTGAGTATGTCCGATGTTGAGTTGCCGATCCCGCCCGGCATTGCGCGGCATCGCAGCGACGATGCCGGCCGACAGCAGCAGAAACACTGCGGTGACGTAAAGCGCGACGCTCGCGCTGCCCGTGCGGTCTACGATCCAACCGATCATGTAAGGGCTGACGAACCCGGCAAGGTTGCCGATCGAATTGACCAGTGCGATGCCAGCGGCCGCAGCAACCCCACCCAGCAACGAAGTTGGAATGCGCCAGAACACAGGCGCAAGGCACTGCAATCCCATGCAGGCAACCGTCAGCGCCACAAGCGAAACCACCTGCTGGCCGCTGTACAGCGCACTCGCGACGAGCCCGAGAGCCGCGGCAGCGCACGGTATGAGATAGTGCCAGCGATGCTCACCGCTTCGATCCGCGCTACGCCCGACCACCAGCATCGCGCCGATGCCGAACGCGTATGGAATTGCCGACAGCAGGCCCACATTCAGCGCAGACGCGACGCCCATGTGTTTGATGATCGACGGAAGCCAGAAACCGAAACCATACTGACCCATCGCGGCACCGAAGTACGCGAACGCCAGCAGCCATACTGCGGGCCGGCGCAACGCTTCGGAAAGCGATACCGTTTGTTTGTTCTTCGACTCTGCTTCGATGTTTGCAATCAGCCGGACGCGCGCTTCGTCGTCCAGCCACTTCGCGTTGCGGATACTGTCGTCGAGATAGAACAATGCAGCGATGCCGACAATCAGCGACGGTACGCTCTCGAGCACAAACAGCCATTGCCACCCGGATAAACCAGCCGCGCCGTGAAACGTCGACAGAATCCATCCTGAGAGAATGCCGCCGCAGACGCCGGCGATCGGAATGGCGGTCATGAATGTTGCGATCACGCGGCTTCGGCGCTTCGCTGGATACCAATATGTCAGGTAGAGGATGATCCCAGGGAAGAAGCCCGCTTCGGCGGCGCCAATCAGGAAGCGGATCACATAGAAGGCCGTCGTCGTGTGCACGAATGCCATGAGGCCCGTCAGCACGGCCCAGGAAATCATGATTCGGGCGATCCAGCGGCGTGCGCCGACCCGATGCATGATCAGATTGCTCGGAACCTCGCATACGAAATACGCGAGAAAAAAGATTCCGGCGCCGAAACCGTAGATCTGCTCGCTCCAGCCCAGCTCCGACACCATCTGCAATTTCGCGAACGCGATGTTGACGCGATCGAGGAACGCGATGACGAAGCACAGACAGAGGAACGGCACAAGCCGCCAGGTAACGATCGAGTAAGCGCGTTCTTCGAGCTGTTCCTCCTGCTCGAGGTGCGCGGTGAATGATTGCGCCACAGTGTGTCTCCTGAGTTGGAATAGTCGGTCTTTGTGGCGAAAGTTTGCGTCGGGCTATTCAATAAGACAAACGATGATTTCTGACCTATTATCGAGAAAAACTGTTCAATGGAGGGCGCATGTCCGGGGCCAGATTCACGCCGAGGCAGCTTGCTGCTTTCCTTGCCGTGGCGGATGTTCGCAACTTTGCGCGAGCTGGCGAGCGCCTGAACTTGTCGCCGTCCGCCGTAAGTCTGCTGATTGCGGAACTCGAAAGCGGTGTGGGCTTTCGCCTGTTCGATCGCACCACGCGTAGCGTGGCACTGTCGCCGGCCGGCCGGGAGTTCGTCGTTCACGCGAAGAGCGTGATGAGGAATATCGAACTGGCTCAGGCCGCGGCGGACGATATACGGAATCGCGCCGCAGGGATCGTTCGGATTGCAGCTCCGCTTGTAATCGCGACGACGATGATGCCCACTGCGATTAAGAGATACGGGCAAACGCATCCCAAGGTGGTGATACGGATTCGGGATGCGGCAGTCGATAACCTTGTAGACATGGTTGCCAACGGAGACGTCGACCTCGGAGTCGGCCCCGATCAGACGGTCGGTGATGACGTGGCGCGTATCGAACTGTTCAAAAGCCCCTGGGTGCTCTGGTGCGCGCCGGACAATCCTCTCTCTAAACGTGGACGGATTACGTGGTCCGACCTGCGAAAGCAGCCGGTTGTCGCGGCGGGTCGAGACTATGAACGTAACGTTTCACTCATGCGCGCAGGCGTCGCTGACGACGAGCGTATCGCGCCTATGGACGTCGTCGACAACATCAGCACCGCTCTTGGGATGGCAGCGGTTGGACTTGCGTTGACGTTGGCGCCGGCGTATGTCGGCCTGCTGGCGCGACCGCTTGGTTTGGTTATGCGCCGGATTGTAGAGCCGGAAGTCATGCGCCAAGTATGCCTTTACCATTCAGCAAGCCGCGCGGTCTCGCCAGCCGCTGAGGGCTTCCGTCAATACCTTGTAGACTCGTTGAGTGGTATGGAGTCGCTTGGAATAGCTGGGCGACGCGTCAAATGTTGATCCAGTGCTGTCGCACGGGTACGGCCGTCCAACGTGCCGATTCGAAATCGGAGCCACGATGTGAATTTGGGAAAATGTCGCGAGCTTCGGTTGTCCGGAATGTATCGATACAAGGTTGATCCGCGCTCGAACAGCCGCTCTTGGATATCACGCAGGCTGAGCTGAAACCTGTTGACCGAACGACAACCCTCCATGCTGTCCCAAAGCAGGATCGGGAAACCGGGATAGGGCCGGCTGCTGATGAGGAGTCGCTGGTCGCGGAGTTCAGCCGCATTCAGGTTCTCCTGGCGATCAGCAAGGACGAAGGCTGTCGATTCGCGGTTGCATGCGCCCTACCTGAGAATCGAAGCTGCGGCCATCCAAGCGTTGCGTTCTCCGCCGTCGCATGTATCATTCGCCCTTCCTCAAGATATTCATCAGTCGCCTACCTCTAAGTGGCTGATAAATATGCATAATTCATAGCCTATGCAAAGTTCCTGAACAAACCGCGCCATGGAAACTTACGACATCGCCGTGATCGGCGCGGGCGCCGCCGGGATGATGAGCGCCGCGGTCGCCGGGCAACTCGGCCGCCGCGTGGTGCTGATCGACCATGCGCCGCGGCTCGCCGAGAAAATCCGCATCTCGGGCGGCGGCCGCTGCAACTTCACGAACCTCCATGCGGGTCCCGACAACTACCTGTCGTCGAATCCGCATTTCGCGCGCTCGGCGCTTGCGCGCTACACGCCGCGCGACTTCCTCGGGCTCCTCAAGCGCCACCACGTGACCTGGCACGAAAAGCACAAGGGGCAGCTCTTTTGCGATCACGGCAGCGACGCGGTCATCGACGTGCTGAAGCATGAATGCGACGCGGGCGGCATCGCCTGGCGCCGGCCGGTGGTCGTCGACGCGGTGCGCCACGCGCCGTCCGACGGCTTCACGCTCGACACGCAGCAGGCGGGGCCGATCCGCGCACGCGCGCTGATCGTCGCCACCGGCGGCCTGTCGATCCCGAAGATCGGTGCCACCGACTTCGGCTACCGGCTCGCGAAGCAGTTCGGCCACAAGCTCGTCGATACGCGGCCCGCGCTCGTGCCGCTCACCTTTGCGTCGCAGGACTGGGAGCC
The DNA here is from genome assembly GCF_003853505.1 of Burkholderia sp. Bp9015. Taxonomy (NCBI): domain Bacteria; kingdom Pseudomonadati; phylum Pseudomonadota; class Betaproteobacteria; order Burkholderiales; family Burkholderiaceae; genus Burkholderia; species Burkholderia sp. Bp9015. Next base: position 221,645 of record NZ_QTPZ01000007.1, on the reverse strand, counting down.
GTTCGCGGCGCTGTCCGGCGTGTCGCTCGAAGTGCGCGTGTCGACCGGCGACAAGAAGCGCGGCGGCGAATTCGTCGAGGACCTGCTGCTGACCCATCGCGGCCTGTCGGGCCCGGGCATCCTGCAGATCTCCAGCTACTGGCAGTCGGGCGACCCGATCCGTATCGACCTGCTGCCGCAGCGCGACGCGGTGGCCGACCTGCTCGACGCGAAGCACACGTCGAAGCGGCAGATCGGCTCGCTGCTCGCGGACTGGGTGCCGTCGCGCCTCGCCCACGTCTGGCTCGACACGCACCGCGTCGCGGCCGACGCGCGGCTCGCGGACCTGCCCGACAAGACGCTGCGCCAGATCGGCGACGCGCTGTCCGGCTGGACGCTGACACCGAACGGCACCGAGGGCTACAAGAAGGCCGAGGTGACGAAAGGGGGCGTCGATACGCGCGAACTGTCGTCGGCGACGATGATGAGCGCGCGGGTGCCGGGGCTGTTCTTCATCGGCGAGGCGGTGGACGTGACGGGCTGGCTCGGCGGTTACAACTTCCAGTGGGCATGGGCGTCCGGCACGGCGGCCGGGCAGGCTGCGGCGGAGTTCTCGCGCGGCGCCTGACACGGCTGCGCGCCCTGCCGTTGACGGGACCCGGCCCTTATGTCTTTGCACGACGCTCTGCTATACTCGTAAGTCTTCCCTGCAAACCTTTATTCGTGTCGGATCATGACGATCATTCGCGTTAAAGAAAACGAGCCGTTCGAAGTCGCCATGCGTCGCTTCAAGCGCACGATCGAGAAGAACGGTCTGCTGACCGAGCTTCGTGCGCGGGAGTTCTACGAAAAGCCGACCGCCGAGCGCAAGCGCAAGAAGGCTGCTGCGGTGAAGCGTCATTACAAGCGGATTCGCAGCCAGACGCTGCCGAAGAAGCTGTACTGAACGATTGAGCGCCGCGCGGTTCGCTGAGCGGCGCACCGGCGACCTCCGCACGATCGGCCTCGTTCCGGGGCCGCGAGTCGCCGATGCCGGATTCGAGCAACCCGCTTGAGACTTAGTCCCAAGCGGGTTTTTGTGTTGACGCCCGTTCGCGGGCGTCGAAGTCACGTTTCCATCCCGGGTGCAAGATGAGTTTGAAAGAGCAGATCAGCGAAGACATGAAGGCCGCGATGCGCGCGAAGGAAAGCGAGCGTCTGGCGACGATTCGCCTGCTGATGGCCGCGATCAAGCAGCGCGAGGTCGATGATCGGGTGACCCTCGACGACGCGGGCATCACCGCGGTGATCGACAAGATGATCAAGCAGCGCAAGGACTCGATCAGCCAGTTCGAGGCCGCCGGCCGCGACGATCTCGTCGCGAAGGAGCAGGCCGAACTGACGGTGCTGGGCGCCTACATGCCCGCGCAGCTGTCGGACGCCGAAGTGGCCGCCGAAGTCCAGGCCGCGGTCGCGGCAACCGGCGCAGCCGGCCCGCAGGACATGGGCAAGGTGATGGGCGTGCTGAAGGGCAAGCTCGCCGGCCGCGCCGACATGACGGCCGTTTCCGCGCAGGTCAAGGCCGCGCTGTCGAAGTAAAACCCGCTTCCCGGCGCGTCGCATGCGCGTGCGCCGGGGCGTCGTATTGTCTTTTTTTCGCTCGATCCCACGGTGATTCCGCATTCGTTCCTGCAGGATTTGCTGAACCGCGTCGATATCGTCGACGTGGTGGGCCGGTACGTGCAGCTCAAGAAGGGCGGCGCCAACTTCATGGGGTTGTGCCCGTTCCATAACGAGAAGAGCCCGTCGTTTACCGTCAGCCCGACCAAGCAGTTCTATCACTGCTTCGGCTGCGGCGCGCACGGCACGGCGATCGGCTTCCTGATGGAGCATGCGGGGCTCACGTTCCCGGAAGCCGTGCAGGAGCTCGCGCAGTCGGTCGGGCTGACCGTGCCGCACGAGCCGTCGATGCGCGGCGGCGGCGGTGGAGGCGGCGGCGACTATCCGGCGCCCGTGTCGAAATCGGTCGCGACCGCGCTGTCCGACGTGATGGCCGCCGCGTGCGACTACTACCGCAAGCAACTGCGTGGCGCGACCGTCGCGATCCAGTACCTGAAGAACCGGGGCCTGACCGGCGAGATCGCCGCGCGCTTCGGGCTCGGCTATGCGCCGGACGGCTGGCAGAACCTCGAAACGGCGTTCCCGGACTATCGCGACGACTCGCTCGTCGAATCGGGGCTCGTGATCGTCAGCGAGAAAACCGACGCGCAGGGTGTGGCGCGACGCTACGACCGGTTCCGCGAGCGGATCATGTTCCCGATCCGCAACGTGAAGGGGCAGGTGATCGGGTTCGGCGGACGCGTGCTCGGCAGCGGCGAGCCGAAGTACCTGAATTCGCCGGAAACGCCGCTGTTCAACAAGGGCAGCGAACTGTACGGGCTGTTCGAGGCGCGCCTCGCGATCCGCGAGCGCAAGTACGTGCTGGTCGTCGAAGGCTACATGGACGTCGTCGCGCTCGCCCAGCTCGGCTTCCCGAACGCGGTCGCGACGCTCGGCACGGCATGCACGCCGATCCACGTACAGAAGTTGCTGCGCCAGACCGACACGGTCATTTTCAGCTTCGACGGCGACTCGGCCGGCCGGCGCGCGGCGCGCCGCGCGCTCGAAGCGTGCCTGCCGCATGCGGCGGACAACCGGACGATCCGATTCCTTTTCCTGCCGGCCGAGCACGATCCGGACAGCTATGTACGCGAATTCGGTGCGGACGCGTTCTCCGAGCAGGTCGAGCGCGCGATGCCGCTGTCGCAATTTCTGTTGAACGAAGCAATCGCGGGCAAGGCGCTCGATCAGCCGGAAGGTCGCGCGAAGGCGCTGTTCGACGCGAAGCCGCTGTTGCAGGCGCTGCCGGCGAACGCGTTGCGCGCGCAGATCATGCACATGTTCGCCGACCGTCTCGATATCCCGTTCGAGGAAGTCGCGGGATTGTCGGACGTCGATGCGCGCATCGCGGCGCCGCCGCGCCAGGCGCCCGCGCGCAGCGAGCGGCGGCGCGTGACGGACAGCGAAAAGCGCGCGTTGCGCACGCTCGTGATGCATCCGCGGATCGCGTCGCAGCTCGACGACGAACAGCTTGCGACCCTGCGCGCGCTGCCGCGGATCGGCGAGCTGTTCGCCGAAGTCGTCGAGCATGCGCGTGCGCTGGGTGACGGCGCGGAGTTCCGGCTGCTGTCCGATGTCCTGCGGACCTCCTCGAACGGCGCGACTTACGAGGAAATCTTCCGCGAAATTCTGGACTATGATGAAAACGTCCGCGATTTGCTGTTACAGAATCCGGAAGACGAGACGGTGCCCGAGCGGCAGCGTGAACAGGAACGGATCGCGGGGGAGGAACTGCAGGCCGCGGTGCTCAAGATGCGCTATGACGCCTGCTGCGACCGGCTCGATCGGCTGGCGCGGCAATCGACCTTCACACCCGAGGAACTGGCCGAATTGACGGAATTGAACCAGCAGCGAACCGACATGAAACGTCGGCTCGGGCTGTAGGCGGCCGGGGCGCTGAGAGAGGGCGCCCCAGCGTGCTATAATATAAGGTTTCCAGCGGTTTGTTTTCTAAGCAGAGGCGAGATTCGCGATGGCAAAGACGACAGGCGGAAAGAAAGCAACAGGCAAGGGCTCGACGGAGCCGACCACCAAGGTCACAGCGGCCAAGTCTGCTTCTTCCACCAGGACAACGTCTTCAGCCACGTCAGCCCCTGCAGGAAAGAAAACCGCGGCCGGCACTGCTCAGGCTGCGCCGGCGCCGGCAGCCAGAACACGGGCTGCCGCCAGACCCGACTCCGGGCCGGCCCAGCCGGCGGCGAAGCGGGCAAGTGCGAAAAGCGCAAGGGACACGACTGCCGCCGCGGACGAAACGGCAGTACGTACTACTCATGCACCTACGGTTCAACCGGCTGTCGTCCAGCAGCCGCGAGTCGATATAGCCGGTACGGCGAACTCCATGACCAAAAAGCTGAACGAAGTATCCGTCGATGACGACGCAAATCAGAGCGACGAGCAGCCCGCAGCCGCGGCTGCCCCGGGCAAATCCAAGGTGCGCGATCGTCGCGCCAAGGAAAAGGCGCTGCTGAAGGAAGCGTTCGCGACGAGCACGCCCGGCACGGCCGAGGAGCTCGAAGAGCGCCGCGTGAAACTGCGCGCGCTGATCAAGCTCGGCAAGGAGCGCGGCTTCCTCACGTATGCCGAAATCAACGACCATCTGCCGGACAACTTCACCGAGACCGAAGCCCTCGAAGGCATCATCGGCACGTTCAACGACATGGGCGTGGCGGTTTACGAGCAGGCTCCGGACGCGGAAACGCTGCTCCTGAACGACAACGCGCCGGCCGCGTCGTCGGACGATGAAGTCGAGGAAGAAGCGGAAGTCGCGCTGTCGACCGTCGATTCGGAATTCGGCCGCACGACCGATCCGGTCCGGATGTACATGCGCGAGATGGGCACGGTCGAGCTGCTCACGCGCGAAGGCGAAATCGAGATCGCGAAGCGGATCGAGGACGGCCTGCGCCACATGGTGATGGCGATTTCCGCGTGCCCGACGACGATCGCCGACATCCTCGCGATGGCCGAGCGCGTCGCGAACGAAGAGATCCGCGTCGACGAGCTCGTCGACGGCCTGCTGGATCCGAATGCTTCGGACTCCGCCGATACGGACGGTTTCTCCGCGAAGGAAGCGGAAGCGATCGAGAACGAGGACGAGGAAGCCGAAGAGGAAGAGGAAGAAGAGGAAGAGGAGGAAGACGACGGTGCCGCTCAGGCGTCGGCCAATGCCGCCCAGCTCGAAGCCCTCAAGCGTGCCTCGCTCGACAAGTTCTCGCAGATCAGCGAGTGGTTCGACAAGATGCGCCGCGCGTTCGAGAAGGAAGGCTACAAGTCGAAGTCCTACCTGAAGGCGCAGGAAACGATCCAGACCGAACTGATGACGATCCGCTTCACCGCGCGTACCGTCGAGCGTCTGTGCGACACGCTGCGTGCGCAAGTGGACGAAGTGCGTCAGGTCGAGCGTCAGATCCTGCACATCGTCGTCGACAAGTGCGGCATGCCGCGTTCGGAATTCATCGCGCGCTTCCCCGGCAGCGAGACGGATCTCGACTGGGCCGAGAAGATCGCGGCCGAAGGCCATGCGTACAGCGCGGTCCTGTCGCGTAACGTTCCGGCGATCCGCGAGCAGCAGCAGCGTCTGATCGACCTGCAGGCGCGCGTCGTGCTGCCGCTGAAGGACCTGAAGGAAACCAACCGCCAGATGGCGGCCGGCGAACTGAAGGCGCGTCAGGCGAAGCGTGAAATGACCGAGGCGAACCTGCGTCTCGTGATCTCGATCGCGAAGAAGTACACGAACCGCGGCCTGCAGTTCCTCGACCTGATCCAGGAAGGCAACATCGGCCTGATGAAGGCGGTGGACAAGTTCGAATACCGTCGCGGCTACAAGTTCTCGACCTATGCGACGTGGTGGATCCGCCAGGCCATTACGCGTTCGATCGCGGACCAGGCGCGCACGATCCGTATTCCGGTTCACATGATCGAAACGATCAACAAGATGAACCGCATCTCGCGGCAGATCCTGCAGGAAACCGGTCTCGAGCCGGATCCGGCAACGCTCGCCGAGAAGATGGAGATGCCGGAAGACAAGATCCGCAAGATCATGAAGATCGCGAAGGAGCCGATCTCGATGGAAACGCCGATCGGTGACGACGACGATTCCCATCTCGGCGACTTCATCGAGGACAACAACACGGTCGCGCCGGCGGATGCCGCGCTGCATGCCAGCATGCGCGACGTCGTGAAGGACGTGCTCGATTCGCTGACGCCGCGTGAGGCGAAGGTTCTGCGGATGCGCTTCGGTATCGAGATGAGCACCGATCACACGCTCGAGGAAGTCGGCAAGCAGTTCGACGTTACCCGCGAGCGGATCCGTCAGATCGAGGCCAAGGCGCTGCGCAAGCTGCGTCACCCGAGCCGTTCCGACAAGCTGAAGTCGTTCCTCGAAGGGAACTGATTTCCAGCGTCTCACTTGCGAACGCCGCCGGTATCCGCGTGATGCCGGTGGCGTTTGTCCTCTTTAGCGGCTTTGTTGTTACAATGCCGGCCCGGCTTCGTTGCCGGGGTGGCGTGTAGCACAGGTTGCTTCCCGTCTGGGCCCCTAGCTCATGCTTGGTTAGAGCAGCGAACTCATAATTCGTTGGTGCCGGGTTCGACTCCCGGGGGGCCCACCAGATTCGCTTTGTTCGAGAGTTTCCACGCGGTGCAACCGACCGCGATTGGACGCGAAAAGCCGGCCCGGTGGGCCGGCTTTTTCGTTTCCGGGCTTCAACGCGTCGGACCCGGGCAATCCATGGCTCCGGACTACCCGAACGGGTAGGGACCGTTCGTGTTCCCCATCCCTAAACTGCCTTCCCGAAGATTTCGCGGCGAGCGATCGCTTGTCTGCGTATTCGACGACAGACCGGTGCGCATCGAAGCCGACCATCGGCATACGCAGGCGAGCTCGACGCACTCGCTACCACCTATAATCCGAGCAAGCGCGCCTTCTTGTACGGCACGGTCGCACACGTGGACAACAGCAAGAACGGTAAATTCCCGGTGTTTGCGACGGCTCGCGATTCCAGCTTCCAGCTCGCCGACCCGTCCGAACATGGACGAAGGGCAAACCGGCGCGTACGTCGGGATGATGCACGTCTTCTAAAGCAACAGGCCGTTTCGCGGAGCGTTTTCCGCACAGCCGGCCACTGCGGGCACAGCGCAGTGGCTGGACGACTCGCCGGTGTTCGCGCGGGCGAGCCTCGCCACAGGCATCGCGTGACAAGCGATGCTGGCGCCGTCCTCAAAAGAAGGTTGAGATCATCATGACCAGATCAAGCGAATCATCATCGCCGGGGTTCATCGGCGTCGTAACGCTCCTGTTTATCGCGCTTACATCGCTCTTTCTGCTGATAGGCGGCGCGTACCTGCTCTCGCTCGGTGGCTCGGCATATTACGTCGTGACCGGCGTCGTGCTGCTGGCAGTGACGTGGCTGCTGTATCGCCGCAGTCCCACTGCGCTCGTGCTCTACGCGCTCGTGCTCGGGGGCACTGCCATCTGGTCGCTGTGGGAGTCGGGTCCCGACTTCTGGGCGCTCGCGCCGCGCTCGGGGGTGCTCGTCGTGTTCGGCGTGTGGTTGCTGCTGCTCGTGAGCTGGCGTCTCGACGCGCCACGCAAGCTCGGCGTGCAGTCGCTCGTCGGCGCGCTGGTGATCTGGGCGGGCGTGCTCGTGTACGCCTGCTTCAACGATCCGCAGACGGTCAATGGCACGATGGCTTCGTCTGTCGGTTCGCCCGCCGCGAACGCCAACGGCATCGACACCTCGGACTGGCCCGCGTACGGCCGCACTCAGGAAGGCACGCGCTACGCGCCGCTGCAGCAGATCACGCGGGACAACGTGAAGAACCTGCAGGTGGCCTGGACGTTCCGCACGAACGACATGAAAGGCCCGAACGATCCGGGTGAAATCACCGACGAAGTCACGCCTATCAAGATCGGCAATCTGCTCTACCTGTGCTCGCCGCACCAGAAGCTCTTCGCGCTCGACGCGCAGAGCGGCGCGCTCAAGTGGACCTTCGATCCGAAGCTCAAGACCGATCCGTCGTTCCAGCACGTGACTTGCCGCGGCGTGTCGTATGTCGATCTGACGGCGAGCGCCGATGTATCGGCAACGGCTGTTCCGGCTAGCGACGCTGCTGCTTCGGCGCCGCAGGCCGCCGCACCGGCAAGCGACGCAGCCGTATCGGCTACGGGGGCGTGCTCGCGCCGTATCTACCTGCCGGTCAACGACGGCCACCTGTACGCGCTCGACGCACTGACAGGCGAGCGCTGCGCGGGCTTCGGCAGCAATGGCGACCTCGATCTCCAGCATGCCATGCCGGTCACCACGCCGGGTATGTACGAGCCCACTTCGCCGCCGGTCGTCACCAGCAAGGTGATCGTCGTAGCGGGCGCGGTGGAAGACAACTTCTCGAATCGGGAACCGTCGGGCGTGATCCGTGGTTACGACGTGCGCACGGGCCAGCTCATGTGGGCGTTCGATCCGGGCGCGAGTGATCCGAACCATATCCCGGGCCCGGACGAGCACTACACCTGGAACTCGCCGAACTCATGGGCGCCCGCCGCCTACGACGCGAAGCTCGATATCGTCTATCTGCCGATGGGCGTGCGTACGCCGGACATTTGGGGCGGCGACCGTACGCCGGAGATGGAGCGATATGCAAGCGGCCTGCTCGCGCTGCACGCGTCGACGGGCAAGCTGGCCTGGTTCTACCAGACCGCTCACCATGATCTGTGGGACATGGACATGCCGTCGCAGCCGACGCTCGCCGACATCACGACCAAGGACGGCAAGACCGTGCCGGTCGTGTACGGGCCGGCCAAGACCGGCAACCTGTTCGTGCTCGACCGCCGCACCGGCGAAACCGTCGTGCCGGCTCCGGAACTGCCGGTGCCGCAAGGCGCCGCGCCTGGCGACCGTACTTCGCCGACGCAGCCGTTCTCCGAACTCACGTTCCGTCCGAAGAACCTGCTCACGGACAAGGACATGTGGGGCGCGACGATGTACGACCAATTGGTCTGCCGCGTGATGTTCCACAAGCTGCGGTATGAAGGCACCTTCACGCCGCCGTCGCTGCAAGGCACGCTGGTGTTCCCGGGCAACCTGGGCATGTTCGAGTGGGGCGGCATTGCGCTCGACACCGATCGTCAGATCGCCATCGCCAACCCGATTGCGCTGCCGTTCGTGTCGCGTCTGATCCCACGCGGTCCGGGCAACCCGATCGAACCGGCATCGGGTGCCAAGGGGAGCGGTACGGAATCGGGTATCCAGCCGCAGTACGGCGTGCCGTTTGGCGTGACGCTGAACCCGTTCCTCTCGCCGCTTGGCCTGCCCTGCAAGCAACCGGCATGGGGCTACATCGCCGGTATCGATCTGAAGACCAACGAGATCGTCTGGAAGAAGCGTATCGGCACGGTGCGTGACAGCTCGCCGATCCCGCTGCCGTTCAAGATGGGGATGCCGATGCTGGGCGGCCCGATGATCACGGCCGGTGGTGTGGCGTTCATCGGCGCAACGGCGGACAACTACATCCGCGCGTTCGACGTGAACGACGGCAAGCAACTCTGGGAAGCCCGCCTGCCGGCAGGCGGCCAGGCCACGCCGATGAGCTACTCGATCAACGGCAAGCAGTACGTCGTGATCGCCGCAGGCGGCCACGGCTCCTTCGGCACGAAGCTCGGCGATTACGTGATCGCTTACGCGCTGCCGAACTAACACGCGTTGCTGTTCGCACGGAGCGCCGGACAGAGGTATCGCTGCGCACGGTCCGATCCCCGAAACGGCATGCGTGGCATGCCGCTTTTTTTCCCGCTTTCTGGCGACTCTTTGGCCTTCGGCAAAATCTCGAAACCCGCGACGCCGCAAGGCCTCGCGGGTTTTTCTTTTGCGCGCCGCCTGAACGTGGCGAACGTGTCGAACGTGTTCACGTCCGTGTCGCATGTCGTATCGCCGCCACCGGGAAACACGGAGCGCGTGCCGTCCCGATGTCAATCGAAGTATGCTGTGGCGCGACCGGCGCGCGCGCTCGGGATTCGTCCAGCGCGCGGACCGGGGATCCGCGCCGCGCCCCGTCCGGCAGCCAGAACAAACACAAACAGACTTCGCCCGACCGTGGGGGTGGCCATCATGATCATGTTGCGTTCGTGGAGTGCGATTCTTGCGTTGCTGATGCTTGCCGCGTGCGCCAGCCTGCCGCCGCAGGCTGATCGTGCGCCGACGCATGCGTTCTCCGATACCGAGAACACGCGCCTCGGCGCGGCGTTCCGCCAGCAGGCCGCCGCCCATCCCGGGCAGGATGCGTTTCATCTGCTGCGCGACCCGGTCGATGCGCTCGACGCGCGCGTGCTGCTCGCCGATCGCGCGGACCGCTCGCTGGACCTTCAGTACTACATCTGGCACGACGACCTGACCGGACACGAGCTCGCGGATGCGATCATCCGCGCGGCCGATCGCGGGGTCCGCGTGCGCGCGCTGCTCGACGATCTCGGGACGAACGCGGACGACCGCAAGCTGCTCGAGATCAGCTCGCATCCGAACATCGAGATCCGGCTCTTCAATCCGGTCGCCACGCGCCACTTCAAGAAGATCGGCACGGTGCTTGAGTTCTCGCGGGTCAACCGGCGCATGCACAACAAGGCGATGATCGCGGACAACCAGGCGGCGATCGTCGGCGGCCGCAATATCGGCGACGAGTACTTCGGCGCGTCGTCGATGCTGGAGTTCGGCGATCTCGACGTGGTCGTGCACGGCCCGGTCGTGAACGACATCTCGACCGAATTCGATACGTTCTGGAATTCGCCGTACGCATATCCGGTCGATGTGCTGGTCGGGCACGACGCGGCGCCCGGCGGCCTCGACCGGGAGCGCGAACGGCTGCGCGATTACCTGCGCGCGATGGAGGACAATCCGTACGTGCTCGAAGCGCGGCAACGGCTCGACCAGATCGTGCACGGGCAGGGGACCGAGCTGTCGTGGGGGCAGGCGACGGTCCTGTACGACGATCCGGCGAAGATCGCACGCTCGCCGAAGGACAGCGACGGGCACCTGATGCCGCAACTGCGCGCACTCGCGCTGCGGCCCGAGCAGGAGCTGCTGATCGTGTCGCCGTACTTCGTGCCGGGCAAGGACATGGTCGAACGGCTGCGTGCGCTCACGGCGCGCGGCGTCCAAGTGACGATCCTGACCAACTCGCTCGCATCGACCGACGTCGCGGCCGTGCATGCCGGCTACCGGCGCTATCGGCGCGATCTCGTCGAAGCCGGCGTGCGGCTTTACGAGCGACGCCCGTCCGGAGACAAGAGCATCTCGAAGCAGGTCATCATCGGCTCGTCGCGCGCATCGCTGCATGCGAAGACGTATGTGTTCGATCGCAAGAACATCTTCATCGGGTCGATGAATCTCGACCCGCGCTCGCTGAACCTCAATACCGAGATCGGCGTTTACTGCGAGAGCCCGGCGATTGCATCCGAAGTCGCGATGGATCTGGAGCCGCGGCTCGATCGAATCGCGTGGCGCGTCGAGTTCCGGACCGATCCGGCCGGGAAAGGGCGCCTCAAGTGGATTCAGACCGACGCGGACGGGAAGGTGACCGAACTCGATCACGAACCGGAAGTGTCGGCGGCGCGGCGCATGGAAGTGTGGTTTCTCGGCTTGTTTCCGATCGAATCGCAGCTGTGATTTCGCCTACGCGCGACAGCCGCGGGCGACGTGTGCCGACGGTCGTCGTCGATCGGGACGCGCCGCATGCACAGCCGCCGACACGGTTCCGGGCGCGCGCAACGAAATGCACCCGGAACCGCACCTCATCGCACGATCAGCGCGCGAAATCCGCCGTGCTCTGGATGAACGCGTTCAGCTTCGAGATGTTCACGCTGCCGAAGCCCGTCGTCGCATCCCAGCCGGCCTTCGCCTTGTAGCCGTACGTGCCGCTGCCGTTGTTGCCGGACGTCACGTCGTGCAGCAGCGCCGCATTGCTCGGAAAGTACTTGTAGATGCTCGACGCCGGGAACCCGAGCGCGTTGTTGTTCGCCGATTGCAGCCGCGCCCAGATGCCGGTGAAGATCGGCGCGGCGAGGCTCGTGCCGCCTTCGTTGTTCAGGTAGCCCGAGCCCCACAGCGTGTCGGACGTCTGGCCGTTCACCACGAGGATCGCGCCGGTGCGCAGGTCGGCGTCGAAGCCGACGTCCGGTAGCGCGCGCTTGGTCGACCCGGTGAGGCTCGACGATTGCCACGCCGGCGCAGCTTCGTACTTGCTGTAGCCGCCGCCCGTCGACCACACGGTGCCCGGCTGCCAGCTCGGATCGTTCCAGACGATTTCGCTGTTGTACGCATTGGTCGACGTGTTGGTGAACAGCGTCGTGCCGCCCACCGCGATCACGTACGGCGACGTCGCGGGCTCGCTCACGGTGTAGGTCGAGCGCGACGGCGTGCCGCTCGCGCATTCGTACGCGCCGTGGTCGCCGGCCGACACGGAGAAGGTTTGCCCCTGCGCGACGGCCTGCTTGAAGATCGTGTCGTCGGTCGCCTGCGAGCCGGTGCTGTACGAGGACGATTCGCACACGCCGAGCGACACGTTGATGACTTTCGCGACGTTGTCGCTCACCGCCTTGTTGTACGCGGCGGTGATCGCCGTGAGCGTCATCGAGGGTGCCACGTAGAACACGACCTGCTTCACGCTGCCGCCGGCGGCGCCGACGATCGACTGGCTGTCGAGGTTCCATTCGACGGTGCCGGATGTATCGGTGTACGAACTGCCTGACGGACCCGTCGGCACGACGCTGCTGCTGATCGTGCCGAGACCGTTGTTCGCGGCGAACGTGTTGAGGTCGCTGACGGTCTGCGACAGGTCGCCTTCGGCGATGATGCCGACCGTGGTCTGCGAGGCCGTCGGCGTGCCGTCGCCGCCGTAGAGCGACGAGAATTCCGTCGGGTTGTGCGGCACCGCGGATGCGCCCGCGGGGATCGTCAGGTTGCTGGTGTTGCCTTGCGGCTTGCTGCCCGCGCCGGTGTGCATGAGTTCGACGTTCTGCAGGCCCAGCACCGCGCCGACGATGCCGCCGATCGCGTTCGGCACCTGCGCGGCATCGGTGTTCGCGTAGACGCTGCGGCCGTTGCGCGTGAAGCGCTTGAGCGTCGTGCGGAACGCCGACTTGATCGTTGCCGCGGTGCCGGAGGCGGACACGAGCAGGCGGTTCGGTGCAACCACGATGTTGACGAAGCCGGCCTGGCGCAGGTGCGCGACGACGGAGGCGACCTGCTGGTCGGTCGGCGCGTACTGCGCGGCGAACTGCGCCGGCGTGAGGAACTGCTTGTAGTGCGGCGAGCCGGGCGTATGCAGGTCGTGCAGGTACTGGTCGAGTTGCGCTTCGTTGCGCAGGTTCAGCCCGAGCACGATGTCGACCGATTCGCCGGGCGCCATCTCGGTGGCAGCCGCGGCAGCGGCGGCGGTGCTGGCCGCCGGCGCGCCGGCGGTACTGCTGCTTTCACCTTGCTGGACGAGCGGCAGGAAGCCCTTGGTGCGCGTTTCCGTCCAGCCGGCGGCCGGTGCGGCATGGACACTCGCCATGCCGAACGAAGCGGCTGCCGCGGCGGCGAAGGCGAGCTTGACGATGCGGATGTGCTTTTGTTTCTTGTCTGCAACCTGATTCATGTTGAATTACCCCTCCGGTTGAACATCGAACGGCACGAACAACGACGGTCGACAGCGGCGCGGATCGTGCGCCGCCGATATCCGCCGCGCTCGCGCGGATGGCGCGGACGCGACGGGGCCTTTCGCCCGATCCGCAGGGGTGGTGATCCTCCGGGGGCGAAATGCTGGAATGCTCGGCAATGGAGGCGCTGCGCCGCGATGCAGGGCGGCCGCGCCAGCGGGTTTGATGCAGGCGGGATGACTAGAGCAACAGTTTCGGTGTCCTGCTCATTCGGTTCGGTCCTTCGGCCTGCTGCCGGACGGCAGCTGCCCAATCAATTGCATCGGGATGTTGCATGCGCCAACGGAAGAAGAGGCGGTCGGCGGCGAGAACGTCGGTGCGGCGCAAGCGCAATGCGTCGAGCGGAATCGATTGCGTGATGGACAATTCGTCAGATTGCTTGAATCGGACGGTATCAAGAACGAAAGTTCGGTGTCAAACTTTTTCTGATTATATGAAACAAAATTAAATTGAATAAGATGAAATGATTTTGAAAAGTTGCGGGGTATTTTGTAATTTTCAAAGACACTGTCGGATGTAATGACGGATCGGCGCGCCGGATAATTGACGATTCCATTCGTAATGAGCGAATGGTTGTGGAGGAAACATTCGAGCCGCAGACGCCGGCTGCTCCGGTCACGCGTCGCGCAGCGCGCTCGCCGGCGAATGCGTAACGCAATCCGGTCTGCCATCCGCACGGAAACTTCAACGGCGCTCCCGTCGCCGAAGCTCGAGCTTCGGCGTGTCGTGCCGCTCGACGGCCTGCAGGTCGTCGACGAGCCGGAACAGGCCGTCGATACAGTGCAGCAGGCGTTCGTCCGGCGCGTCGCCGCTTGCCGACGCAAGTGTCTTGATCTCGTCGAGCCGCGTTTCGAGTTCCGCAAGCGGGGCGCGCACGATGCGGTCCGCATCGGCGGGCGAGGTCGTTTCGAAGGCAGTTGCGTGCTTGAGGCGAGCGGTCATGGCATTGAAGTCCTCGATGAATTGCGACATGGCGCTCGGGCAACCGTCGCGGTAAACCGCGCGCACCGAAAGATCGTCGGCGACGATCCGGCCGGCAGCGTGCGCGGCGGTGAGCGGGATGCCGGCGCGACGCCGGCCGCGCCGGCGAACGCAGCGAAGCGCGTTCGGCGCGCGAAGAAAACCGCCGCGCGTTGAGCGCGGCTATCCGTCGTTCGTTGGCGCGCGCACGGCGCGACCGGCGGTGGTCGCGCCAGCGGCATCCGTACGATCAGTCCGGCTTGCGCTCCGGCGCAACGGGCGGTGGCGGTTCGGCGTCCGGCGTGCCGGCGGCGTGGTCGCTGTTCTCATCGTTCTCGGGCGCGACGGGCCGCGAACCTTCGTCATACGCGACCAGGCTGCGCTGCGGATTCGCGATCCGGATTCCGCGTTCGCGGAACAGCACCGCGATGCGCCGATTGAATTCGCGCTGCACGCCCCAGCGCGCCGAGTCCTTGCACTGGATCTGTCCTGCCAGCGCGATCGCCGCGCCGTCGACCTGGTCGATGCCCCAGTAGCTGAAGTCCGACAGGATGCCGTCCTTGTAATCCGGATCGTCGCGCAACGCGGCGCCGATCTCCTTCAGTGTCGCGATCGCGCGATCGATGTCCTGGCCGTAGGCGATGCTGACCTTGACGGCCGCGTTGCCGAGCCCACGATTCGTATTGTTGACGGTCGTCACCGAGCTGAACGGGATCGTGTACAGCGATCCGTCGCCCGCGCGCAGCCGCACGGTGCGGATCGACAGATATTCGACCGTGCCGGATACGCCGGCGAGCGTGACCCAGTCGCCCACCTGCATCGCGTTCTCCATCAGCAGGAAGATCCCGGTGATGAAGTCCTGCACGAGCTTCTGCGAGCCGAAGCCGAGCGCGACGCCGAAGATGCTGGCGCCGGCGAGCAGCGGACCGATGTTCACGCCGATTTCGCTGAGGCCGGTCAGCACGACGACGAGCGCGATCATGATGAACAGCAGCGAACGCAGCATCGGCAGCAGCGTGCGCAAGCGCGCCGCGCGCACGAGGTTGCCTTCGCGTGTCCACTGCTGCAGGCGGCGCTCGATTGCGATGTTCGCGGCTTCCCAGACGATCAGCGCGACGACGGCTGCAATCGCGATCGTGATCAGCGCCGACGCGAGCCGATGGCCGATCGTGCCGGTCGCGAACGCGTGGAAGATCGGCACGCCCCAGGTCTGCAGCAGCAGCACGACGGTCACGACGGCGATCGCCGCCGACACGACCTGGCGCACCAGCGGGTAGTAGCGGTACGCGTGCAGGTGGACGAGCGTGCGGTCGTCGTCGCGGCGCTGGAACACCCGCGCGAGCGCGCCGAACACGACGATCGACACGATCCGCATGCCGATCATCACGGCGATCGAGCGGCCGCCGAGCGTGATCAGCACGCGGTAGCCGTTGTGGACGTCGAGCGCCCACACGAACCACAACGCCATCACGACGAACACGGACACGGGCGCCCACGCGTCGGCGAGCGCATTGCCGACCATCGCGAAGGCCGGCCGATCCTCGCCGGCCGCGCGGATGCGCGCGGCGACCGGCTGGCGGCACCGGAGGATCAGCGCCGAGATCATCAAGTGGCCGACGAGCGCGACCGCCTTCAGCAGCGCGACGTGACCGGCGTCGCTGAGGCCGAAGCTCGCGGCGATCTCGACCGCGGCCGTGCTGGCGCCGACGACCATCACGATCCGCGCGATCGCGCGCTGCGCGAACGCGGCCCATGCGTCGCTGATGTGCAGCAGCCGCAGCTGCCGCGCGTCGGGCTGGAAGAACAGCCGGCTGACGATCGTCACGAGGCGGCAGATCACGTAGATGTCGATCAGCGATTCGAGTGCCGTTTGGGTCGGCGTGCCGGCGCCGTCGAGGACCGACATCGTCAGGCTCGCGATGCCGACGAATACCAGCAGCGGTATCACCCGCAGTGCGAGGCTGACCAGTGCGCGCGGCATCCGGCGCAGCAGCGTGGTGTGGCGCCGCGCATGGCCGCGACCTTGCGACGACGTATCGGGCGTGCCGGTGCCGTCGGCACGGGCAGCGGTGGCGGCCGGTTCCGGCGTCGAAGCGCGGTCGCCGGGACCGGGCGGTTCGGGTTCAGCTGAATCGGCGTCGGCATCGGCCCGGCGCGACGATTCGGTGCGGCGCGCGCTCAGCGCGGCCAGCGCGCGCCGCAGCAGCCGCTTCGCGAACCATTCGACGGCGAGTGCGGGCACGAGCACGGCGAGGATGATCAAGATCGCGCGCGTGAGATCGGCACGTTGGTCGGCGCGTACGAGCCGCTCGTGCCACCAGTTGCCGACCGAGCCGACATCGAGCAGCGAGCGCAGCGATTCGTTCAGCGCGCCGCCGATTTCACCGGCCCAGCGCGATCCCTGCCGCACGAGCATCGACGCGAGCCCGTTCGTCGTGAGTGCGGCCGGAGCGGTGCCAGCCGATGCCGCGCTGGCCGGCGCCGCGGCGCTCGCCGCAAGCGCGGGCGTGCTCAGCACGCCGACGGCCGCGATCGCGCGCAATGTCGTTTCGACCTGCTCGCGCTCGCGCGGGTTTTGCAGGACGGAGAGGGCCTGCTGCGCCTGCTGCGGCGTCAGCGCGGGCACGGCGCCGGAGGCGGCCGAGGCGGCGGCCGGGGCAGGGGCGGCCGCGTGGGCGGCCGATACGACGGCGGCGAGCAGCCAGCCGAGCAGGAAATATCGCATGGGTAGGCGTGCGGGCGCGCATCGGAACGTGACCCGCCGGTCTGGACGATGGACGGAAGTTAACATGATTGCCAGCGGAACCGGATAGTTCCGTCGACGAATATTCGAATCGGGCATGCGGCAGGCGGTGCGTGCGTTTGCGCGCTGCCGTGCGGTTCCTTTCGCGTGGCGGTGTCTCGCGCCGGCCGTTCACGATCCGTGATGAGGGCGGGTCGTCGGGTGTTGGCATGCGGTCCCGCCGCAAGCGAAAGCGCAGGATCGGGAACGAGACGTGCTCGCCGGTGATTCGATGGGTGGCCAACCGTGGCTTCGACTATGGGCTATGGGTGGAGAATTCCGGATTCCTGATGAATCACCCCTGATCGTCGTGAAAGACCGGCAATACATGCTCGGCGATTTCCTCGATGACCTCGCGCACGGGCCGGTCCGAGCCGGGATTCAGCGTGACGTGGTGCGTGCCGGCTGCCCGCATGTCCCGCAGGATGTCGATGAGCGCATTCCGACCGGTCGCATAGCCGAGCGGCAGCGCGGTGGGCGGTGCATCGCGATTCGCATCGAGATCGAGCCGCATCGATACGCCGAACGCGCGAAAGCCCGGCGGTGCAAGCCGGTCGACGGCCGCGCGCCACATTGAATAACGAGCGCGCTGCGTATCCGGGTCGCGATGATAGGTCATCCAGCCGATCGCGTTCCGTGCGATCCAGTCGACGCTCTGTCCGCCGGAGCCGACGGCAAGCATCGGCACCGCGTCGTCGCCGCGCGGCATCAGCGTGAACTCGGGCGCGTCGGGTGGCGTCTCGTCGGGCAGCACACGGGACGGCACGCCGAGCGCGGCCGCGACGATGTCCCAATGCCGGCGATACCGGTCGCGCCGCGTTTGCGCGTCGACGCCGAACGCCGCATATTCGGGTGGCCGGTCGCCCGAGCCGAGGCCGAGGAGGAAGCGCCCGCCGGACAGCGTCGCGACCGACAGCGCGCCTTTCGCGATATGCAGCGGATGACGCAGCGGCAGCACGATCGCGCCGCTGGCAAGCACGATCCGGCGCGTGCGTGACGCGAGCGCGCCGAGCAGCACCCACGGATCGAGATGCCCGACCGGGTCGGGATAATCGGCGCTGTTGAGCGGCACGTCGCGAACCCACAGTGCGCGAAAGCCGAGCGAATCGGCCAGCGCCGCGAGTTCGAGCTGCTCGTTGAAATCCGCGACGGTATGGCCGCTGCGCAGCAGCGGCAGCGTCAGGCCGATCGACAGCCGCTCGGCCGAGAAAACGCGCCGCGCGACGTCGGCGCGGCCGGAGGCGGGCAGGGTCATGTTCGTTCCTTGGAGACGAGGCGAAGCCGGTGCGCGCGCCGCACCGTGTCCGAATGCTAACGTGTTTGCGCGCCGCTTGCGGCGCGCGGCGGTATCGGCGGTATTGGCATGATCGGCACCTTCGGTCATCCGGCAATCAATCGGCATGAACGTACGTCAGCGCGTGGTGGCCGGTCTTGCGGCGAGCAGCGTGCTGTCCGTGGTTGCAGGCGGCGCTCACAGGTTCGACGAGCGCGTTCGACCATGCATGCGCGACCAGGGTCGCGCGACTGTAAGCGGATCGTCGGCATCGAACCGACACAAACGCGCCGCCCGCGCACGCGTCACATGCGTGCAACACCGGCGTCGCATCCGGCGCGATCGATCGCGCGGGCCGTTTCCCCTCGTTTCACTTTCGAAACGTTCGCGCCTGTCTGTCGTCGTGCGATTTGCATCGGGGTCGTTTCACGGCCCGCGCAGCCTTGCACGGCGAAGCATGGTGCGCTCCTTGCATGTCTGTAGGCGCCGTGAGCGCGATCGCCGGGCGCAGCAGGGGCCCGGCCGTCGCTTCAGTAGGTCGGACGCATCGAAGACGGGGACAAGAGAATGAGAACAGACCGAATCGCAACGTGCCATGTTGCAAACATGAATCGCCGACCTGCCCGTGATTTCGCGTCGCCGTTGATTACGGCGACATGAGCGCGCGGCTTTTTGCTTCATCCGGACCCATCCGGTTCGTTCCGAACGACGACGTGCAGGCGTGACGCACGAGGCCGACCCGTGCCGGTCGGCCGTCGGGGATGAACCGCCGGTGCGCGGATGGGCGACCATGACTTCCGGATCGTCATGCCGACGCGCGAAACGCACGCGCGCCGCACGCGAAGCATGCGTGCGTGTGCCGTGCGCCGTGCCGCGCGGCGATCCTCGCAAACATCAGGGCAATTTCAGGAATTCGAAGGTGTAGTCCCGGGGAAGGTCTGCCGGCAGCGCTGCGGCGGATCCGACGACATTGTGCTGTCAGTTGATCCACTACCCCGATGGATCAATTGTTGATGCGCCCATCGCCATGTGGTCGATGGGCGTCTTTTTTTTGCGGCGCCGGTGTCGCGCGCGGACCGCCGGCCGGATCGCGCGGCGTTCTGTATCATGTGCTGGCGCGCCGGCCGCACGGCCGGCCACTGCGCCCGATCACGCGCCGCCAACATGAACGACATCGCCTTGCCCGACCCCTCATCCGCCGGCATCGAACCGGCCGCGCTCGATGCGCTGCACGCGTTCGTCGAGCGCCATCCGCGGCTGCTCGTGCTGACCGGTGCGGGCATCAGCACGGATTCCGGCATTCCCGGCTATCGTGACCGCAACGGTCAATGGATGCGCTCGCCGCCGATCCAGCTCCACGAATTCCTCGGTTCCGACGCTGCGCGCCGCCGCTACTGGGCGCGCAGCATGATCGGCTGGCCCGTGGTGGGCCGTGCGCAGCCGAACCGCTCGCATGTCGCGCTCGCGCGGCTCGGCGGCACCGGCCGGATCGAGCGCCTCGTCACGCAGAACGTCGACGGGCTGCACCAGCGCGCGGGCAGCGGCGACGTGATCGAACTGCATGGCGGCATCAACGGCGTCACGTGCCTCGACTGCGGCGCGCATCACGCGCGCGCGACGATCCAGGCCGTGCTCGAAACGGACAACCCCGAGCTGCTCGGCGCGCACGCGGAACCCGCCGCCGACGGCGACGCGCATCTCGAATGGGCCGCGCTCGACACGTTCCGCATCCCGGCCTGCCCGGCCTGCGGCGGGCTGCTGAAGCCGGCGGTGGTGTTCTTCGGCGAGAACGTGCCGCGCGAGCGCGTCGCGCTGGCGTCGCAGGCGCTCGATGCGGCCGATGCGCTGCTCGTCGTCGGCTCGTCGCTGATGGTGTATTCCGGCTACCGGTTCTGCGTGTGGGCCCAGGCGCAGAACAAGCCCGTCGCCGCGCTGAACCTCGGCCATACGCGTGCCGATCCGATGCTGACGCTGAAGGTCGAGGCGCGTTGCGCGCCCGCGCTCGACGCGCTGAACGCGCGGCTGGGCGTCGCCGGCAGCGCGCCGGAGCACGCATCGTGACCGGGCCGACGTCGTCGTCGGATCCGTCCGCGCGGCTGTCGGCGCCGGCGGCCGAGCGCAATCGCGGGCCGATCCTCGACGTGTTGCGCCGCGTGCTGCCGGCTACCGGCGACGTGCTCGAGATCGCGAGCGGCACCGGGCAGCATGCGGTCCATTTCGCGCAGGCGCTGCCGGGGCTGCGCTGGCAGCCGAGCGATCCCGACGCGCACGCGCGCCGCTCGATCGCCGCGTGGGTCGCGCATGCCGGCCTCGCGAACCTGGCCGAGCCGTTGGCATTCGACGTGCGCGACGCGTCGTGGCCGGCCGCGGCGTTCGACGCGATCGTCTGCATCAACATGATCCACATCTCGCCGTGGGCCTGCACCGATGCGCTGTTCGCCGGCGCGTCGCGCGTGCTGCGTCCGGGCGGCGTGTTGTTCCTGTACGGCCCGTATCGCCTCGCAGGCCGGCACACGGCGCCATCCAACGAGGCGTTCGACCAGCAGTTGCGCAGCCGCGATCCGTCGTGGGGCGTGCGCGATCTCGAGGCGGTCGTCGCGCTCGGCCTCGACCGCGGGCTCGACTGCATCGAGGTCGTCGACATGCCGGCGAACAACCTGAGCGTCGTGTTCCGGCGCCTGCCGCACGCGGAGCAATGACACGCAAGCGCGCATCGCGGCCGGGTTTCCACTATCCTTTCGCCTGTGCGCGCGGCCCGGCTCGGGTCGCGCCCCGTTTTTTCCGGAGAATTGACTAATGGGCAAACAAGCAATCGGTGTGATCGGGCTGGCGGTGATGGGCCGCAATCTCGCACTCAATATCGAGAGCCGCGGTTACGCGGTGTCGGTGTACAACCGCAGCCGCGAGAAAACCGACGAACTGATCGCCGAATTCCCCGGCCGCAATCTGGTGCCGACCTATACGCTCGAGGAGTTCGTCGCGTCGCTCGAGACGCCGCGCCGGATCCTGATGATGGTGAAGGCCGGCGAAGCGACCGATGCGACGATCGCATCGCTCAAGCCGCTGCTCGAGAAGGGCGACGTGCTGATCGACGGCGGCAATACGCACTTCACGGACACGATCCGCCGCAACCAGGAGCTCGCGCAATCGGGCCTGCATTTCATCGGCACCGGCGTGTCGGGCGGCGAAGAGGGCGCGCTGCGCGGCCCGTCGATCATGCCCGGCGGCCAGCGCGACGCGTACGACCTGGTCGAGCCGATCCTCAAGCAGATCGCCGCGAAGGCGCCGTCGGACGGCGAGCCGTGCGTGGCGTACATGGGGCCGGACGGTGCGGGCCACTACGTGAAGATGGTCCACAACGGCATCGAGTACGGCGACATGCAGCTGATCGCCGAGAGCTATGCGGTGCTGAAGGACGTCGCGGGCCTGACCAACGACGAACTCGGCGCGGTCTACACCGAGTGGAACCAGGGCGAACTCGACAGCTACCTGATCGAGATCACGTCGAAGATCTTCGGCAAGAAGGACGAAGAGACCGGCAAGCACCTCGTCGACGTGATCCTCGATCGCGCCGCGCAGAAGGGCACCGGCAAGTGGACCAGCCAGAACGCGCTGGACCTGGGCGTGCCGCTGCCGCTGATCACCGAGTCGGTGTTCGCGCGCGTGCTGTCGTCGCTGAAGACCGAGCGCGTCGCGGCCAGCAAGATCCTGTCGGGCCCGGCCGCCGCGCCGTTCGACGGCGATCGTGCCGCGTTCGTCGAAGCCGTGCGCCGCGCGCTGTACCTGAGCAAGGTGATCTCGTACGCGCAGGGCTTCGCGCAACTGCGCACGGCATCCGAAGAGTACGGCTGGAACCTCGATCTCGGGACGATCGCGAAGATCTTCCGCGCGGGCTGCATCATCCGCGCGCGTTTCCTGCAGAAGATCACGGACGCGTACGCGAAGGATCCGGCGCTCGCGAACCTGCTGCTCGACCCGTACTTCAAGGACATCGCCGCGAATTACCAGGCGTCGCTGCGCGACGTGGTGGTGGCCGCGGTGAAGGCAGGCGTGCCGGTGCCGGCGTTCGCGTCGGCGGTCGCGTACTTCGACAGCTACCGTTCCGAGCGGCTGCCGGCGAACCTTGTGCAGGCGCAGCGCGACTTCTTCGGCGCCCACACGTTCGAGCGTACCGACAAGCCGGGCAGCTTCCACGCGAACTGGTCGTAACCGGCAGGCGAGGACGGTATTGTTGCGAAATTCTATTCCTTGAGTAGGGTTTTTCGTTCCCGGATCCCGCAATTGTTGGTTCCGAGGAAACAGTGTTTTCGCTCTTTCATGGTTTTCCCTAGGTGATCTCGGGGCTAAACTTTGTTCCATCGCTGCAGACATGGTGTGTGCGGCGGAGCAAAAAAATCCCGGAGGTAATCATGAAATCGCTGATCGCAACGTTCGCTGCAGCTGCCGTCCTCGCCGTTCCCGCCGTCTCGTTCGCCCAACAGAACGCCCCCGTCACCCGTGCGCAGGTGAAGGCCGAACTGGCCCAGCTGCAACAGGCCGGCTACAAGCTGGGCAGTGACCGTACCGACTACCCGGCAAGCATCCAGGCAGCTGAAGCCCGCGTAAACCCGCAACAGAACGTCGCCGCTGCCGATACGAGCGGCTACGGTGCGCAACCGGCCGCCCAGCAAGAATCGGGCGCCCCGGCCGCTGCCAAGACCGGCTGGCAGGTCAAGCGCGTGTCGGACGGTGCACCGGTCTACAAGGGTCGTTGAGCGTCATCGATCGCCGGCCGCATGGGCGGCCTGATCTGACCCCTGCGCAGTACACACAGCCCGTCGTTCCGAATCACGGAACGACGGGCTGTATTCATTGGCGGCGCCCGCCGCGTCAGTGCAGCGGCCGCGGGCCGCGGCCGATGTCCCGGAACAGCGCGTCGCCCGGTTCCAGCGCCTGCAGCCATGCTTCGTCGTAGCCGCTCAGCGTGTCGAGCGCATCGCGCAGCCGCTCGATTGCGAGTACCGGCAGCTCGACGCTGTGCCGGGTAGCGCCGCTCAGGTGCGCGACGCTCGCCAACTGGACGAGGGCGTCCGCGGCTTCGGCGACGTCCGTCGCGAACAGCAGGTGCCGGTTGAGCAGTTCGACGAGGCCGCTGGAACCGGCGAAATCCTCGGCGTTGAGCTGCACGGACAGAAACGTCGCATTGTTCATGGTTTTTCTCCTCGTTATCGCTGGAACGTGTGGTGCTCCTCCGAGTATAGGAGGCGGCCGGCAGCGGGGCGGCGCTCATGGGCGCGATACGGCTGCCCGCCGCGGGACGGCCGGCCCGAAGTCCGCGGGACACCCTGCGCGGCGCGGCCCGCAGCCCGCCGGTACCCGTTCGTGGCGCCGCAAGATTGTTGCCGGCTGGGGCTCCTGCCGCGGTCCTGACCGCGACAAATGGTATCTTTGCCGGTCGGGACGACGCAGAAATGGCGCGAAAAAGGGGCCGGTGAGCCCTTTCGCGTCGACGTCCCGCGGTGGAAACTGACGGCCGCGAGAGCGGTCGGATACTGGTTGGTCCGGCCGTTCGGCCGGACATCGTGCGTCGCACGCCGGAGGGCGGTGGGCGGCGCAACGACGCAAATCCGGGAGGACCCTTGAGAAAAACGATTCCGATCCACGATGCGCTCACGCGCTGGTTGCCGCAGGCGGCGTTCGTCGCCGCGGCCGCCGCGCTGACGGGCTGTACGATGACGCCGTGGACCGACAGCTGGCAGCCGGTGCGGCCGTCGACGCCTGCGTCGGTCGCCACGCCGGGCGTGATCGCCGGCTATTACCGCGTAAATCCGGGCGACACGCTCGCCGGCATCGCCGCCGCCTACGGGCAGCGCGTGCAGGACCTGGCCGGCTGGAACCACATGTCGCCGAATGACGCCGTGTATCCCGGCCAGGTGCTGCGCGTCGCGCCGCCGCCTGCGGCGACGTCGCTCGGGCAGCCGTCCGCGGCGGCCGCGCAGCCGGGCTCGCTGGCATGGCCGGCCATGGGTATCGTCGCGACGCCGTTCTCGGCCGGCAAGACGCGCGGCATCGTGATCGCCGCGTCGGGGCCCGACCGTTCGGTGCGGGCCGCGGCCAACGGGCGGGTGGTGTACGCCGGCTCCGGCGTCAAGGCGTATGGCCCGCTCGTGATCCTGAAGCACGACAACGGGCTCATCACGGCCTACGGGCACAACGGCAGGCTGCTCGTCAACGAAGGCGACGCGGTGCGCGCGGGCCAGCCGGTCGCCGAGATGGGCACCGACGCGAGCGGCCGCGCGACGTTCGAGTTCGAAGTCCGGCAGAACGGCAAGGTCGTCGACCCGATGAACTTCCTGCCGCGCAACGGCGGCTGACACGCCGCTTCACGACGTGTGCGCCGTGCGGCGCACACGCTCCCGCTCCGGCCTTCACCCTTCCTCGAGCGCCGCGGCGTCGGACTGCCTCGCATGATTGCCGAGCCAGCGGATGCCTAGCGCGAGCCCTGCCGCGCCGAGCGCGATCAGCGAGCACTGGATCGCGACCGGCAGGTAGCCGTGCGGCCGCGGATCGACGAACGGATAGGGATACCAGTTCTCCAGCGCGCCGCGCACGAGCGTATAGGCGAGATAGATGACCGGAAAGCCGAGCCACGCGACCGCGCTGCGCCACGGGATCGGCGAGCGCGGCTCCACGTACAGCCAGTCGCACAGCACCACGAGCGGCACGATCCGGTGCAGGACCCAGTTGTTGAGGGCCGGCGTGACGTGGCGCAGCGCATCGAGCCGTGCGAGCAGCAGTTCGTAGACGATCGCGGTGATCAGCACGTAGAGCACGGCGGCGCCGCGCATCGATTCGTAGCGGGCCGAGCCGGGACGCGTGATGCGCGACAGCCCCGCGACCAGCATGGCCGCTGCATACAGGCTGCTCAGTTGGGTGAAGTAGCTGAGGTAGTTGCCGAGATGGAAGGCCGGCATGCCCCAGTTGCCGGCGACGCTGTGCAGCGTGGTGGACACCGCGAGCAACGCGGCGATCAGCCGGTAGGCCGCAACGAAGATCGCTTTGCTCATGATGCCCGCGCAACGTCGCACCAAAGCTTCATCGTGCCACAGCCGCGCACGCGCGCGATGCGGATTTTCCATACGGCGGCACCGTGGAACGGGCCGCGCGGATTCGTCGGATATTTGATCCGGTCGCACAACGCCGGCCACGCGCGAGGCTACAATCGGGGCAGCCGCCGGGCACCGGCCAGCCCGGCACGGGCCTCCCCCGCATACCACACGAGAAACACGAGACAACGCATGAAAAACATCCTCGCGAAACAGACGCGCTACAGCGCGCCCGCAATTTTCTTCCACTGGGTCATCTTCCTGTTGGTGGCACTCGCCTACCTGGCCATCGAGATTCGCGGACCGAAAGGCAGCGACAGCCGCGTGTTCTGGATGAACGTGCACTTGCTGGCAGGCACGTTCGTGCTCGTGCTGTCCGTGCTGCGCGTGCTGTGGCGGATGATCAGCCGCGTGCCGGACCCGATTCCGCAGGCGACGCTGCTCAAGTGGCTGTCGATGCTCGCCCATGTCGCGCTGTATGTCTTCATCATCGCGCAGCCGCTGCTCGGCATCATGCTCGTCAACATGGGCGGCAAGCCCGTGTCGCTCGACTGGATCGGCGTGTCGTTCACGCTGTTCGGCCCCGACAAGGCGCTGCGGCCGACGATCAAGGAAGCGCACGAACTGATCGGCAACGCGTTCTACTTCGTGATCGGCCTGCATGCGCTGGCCGCGCTTTACCACCACTTCATCCGGCGCGACGACGTGCTGCGACGCATGGCGCCGTGATCGCCGCGCGCTGAAGCCGCGCAGCATCCGGGGGCGCATGGTTGTTGACGCAACCATGCGCCCCCGATCCGTTTACCCCGATGCGCGGCTGGCCATCGCGGCGAACATTCTGTAACATCTCGGCTGTTTTTACGTTCCGCTTACGCATCGCCGCGCATGCTGCACCGACATCGTCACCTGACCGCCTGGCTCGGCGTGTTCGCGATCTGGCTCGCGATCGCGGCGCCGCTGGTGTCGCAGTGGCGCATCGCGCAGGCGACGACTCCCGATGCAATCGTCTGTAGTGCAGAGCATGGTGCGCACCGTGCGCCCGATGCAGGCCACGCGCACGATTATGCGCGGCATCTCGATGCGTGCGGCTACTGCGGCTTCTTCGCGCACAGTCCAGCGATCGGCGGCGCGGCCGCCGTATCGTTCGCCTTCGTCCCCGCTCATGCCGTTTCCGCCGCCGCGCCGCATGCCGTCGCGGCGCGCGCCGACCGCTACCCGCGCGCATATCCACGCGCACCGCCCGAGCGCGCCTGACGCGCTGCCTTCCGTTTCTTTCATCGCCGATATCCGTGCGGTCCGTCGAGGCCGCGTGGAGGGCGTCACTCGGGCTTTCGATCATGACCATTCTTTCCTTGCGCGCGCCGAGGGCGTCGCGCCATTCCCGTGTGCGGCGCGTGCCGCGCATGCTGAAACTCACCGTTCCCGCGCTCGCCGTCGGCGCGATGACCGCGGCGGCGGCCGCGACCGAATCCGCACGTGCGTCCGGGGCGCCGACGGACGACGCGGCCACGCTGCTGTCGCCCGTCGAAGTCGTTGCGTCGCCGCTGACGACGCCGCTCGTCGTCGTCACGGATCCGAAGACGCCGCGCCAGCCGCTGCCGGCGAGCGACGGCGCGGACTACCTGAAGACGATTCCCGGCTTCACGTCGATCCGCAGCGGCGGGACGAACGGCGACCCCGTGCTGCGCGGGATGTTCGGTTCGCGGCTGAACATTCTCGCGAACGGGATGCCGACGCTCGGCGCCTGCCCGAACCGGATGGACGCGCCGACCTCGTATATCGCGCCGGAAAGCTATGACAAGGTCACCGTCGTGAAGGGCCCGCAGACCGTGCTGTACGGCCCCGGCGCCTCGGCCGGCACCGTGCTGTTCGAACGCGTGACGCCGCGTTTCGAGCGTCCCGGCATGCGGTTCGACGGCAGCGTGGTCGGCGGCTCGTTCGGCCGCAACGACCAGAACGTCGACGTGACGGCCGGCACGCCGGACGTCTACGGCCGCGTGACCGCGAACCACGCGCATGCGCAGGACTACGACGACGGCAACGGCAATGCCGTGCCGTCGCAATGGGACAAGTGGAACGCCGACGCGGCGCTCGGCTGGACCCCCGACGATCACACACGCGTCGAGCTGACGGCGGGCACCGGCGACGGCTACGCGCGCTACGCCGGGCGTGGGATGGACGGCGCGCATTTCCGCCGCGAGACGTTCGGCCTGTCGTTCGACAAGCGGCATCTCGGCGACGTGCTCGACCGGATCGAGGCGCGCGTGTACTACAACGAAGCCGACCACGTGATGGACAACTATACGTTGCGGCAGCCCGACCCGACCAGCAGCATGCCGATGCGAATGGCATCCGAGGTGCGGCGCCGCACGCTCGGCGCGCGGGCGGCGGCGACCTTCCGTTTCGGTGACGACTTCAAGCTCGTGACCGGCGTCGACGCACAGTCGAACCGGCTCGACGCGCGCTCGGCGATGGGGCGGCAGAACTACGGCGACCAGCCGTGGGATGCGCAGGCGACGATGTGGAACGCCGGTGCGTTCGGCGAGCTGACGTGGTATGCGAGCGATGCGTCGCGCGTGATCGGCGGCGCGCGGGTCGACTACGCGAGCGCGCGCGACAAGCGTGCGACGACGAGCGGGATGATGGCGAGCAAGCCGAATCCGACTTTCGACGAGGATCGCGCGCGCGTGCTGCCGAGCGGATTCGTGCGCTACGAGCGCGATCTCGCGTCGCTGCCGGTCACATGGTATGCGGGGATCGGCCATGCGCAACGCTATCCCGACTACTGGGAGCTGTTCTCCGCGAAGCGCGGGCCCGCCGGCTCGATCAACGCGTTCTCGGCAGTGCAGCCGGAGAAGACCACGCAGCTCGACATCGGCGCGCAGTACAAGAGCGATCGGTTCGATGCATGGGTGTCGGCCTACGCGGGATATGTACAGGACTACATCCTGTTCAACTACGCGGCCGGGATGACGGGAACGACCACACAGGCAACCAACGTCAACGCGCAGATCATGGGCGGCGAAGCCGGCGTATCGTGGCGGCCGGTCGCGCCGCTGCGCGTCGAGACGTCGCTCGCGTATGCGTGGGGGCGCAACGCGACGAGTGGCGATCCGCTGCCGCAGATGCCGCCGCTCGAGGCGCGCTTCGGGCTCGAGTACACGCGCGGCGCATGGTCGGCCGGCGGGCTGTGGCGGGTCGTTGCGCCGCAGCATCGCTATGCGGTGAACGAAGGCAACGTGGTCGGCAAGGACTTCGGCCCGAGCGCCGGCTTCGGCGTGCTGTCGCTGCATGCGCAGTACAACGTCAGCAAGAAGGTGCAGATCTCGATCGGCGTCGACAACGTGCTGGACAAGGCCTACACCGAGCACCTCAACCTCGCCGGCAACGCGGGCTTCGGCTATCCGGCGAACGCGCCGGTAATGGAGCCGGGGCGCACGGCATGGGTGCGCGTGAGCGCGAAACTGTGACGTGCGGTGCACGTGTGCGATGCAGCATGCGGGCGCGTGAATGCAGCCCCCGCCCGAACGGGCGGGGCGCGTCAACCGATTAGAGAACCGTATCTAGTCAGGGCGCAAACGTTCGCGACTCGTGATTCACTCCCGCATTCGATGCACACGGTACCCGCGACCGTTCGCGACGTGCCGTGCGCGTCGATCCGATCTCATTCGCACCGGCAGCACAATAATCAGGAGAACATGCATGGCCAGATCGATGCGTTCCAGGATGGTGGCAGGGGCAGTGGCATGCGCGATGAGCGTCGCGCCGTTCGCGGGGACGGCCGCGGTGATGACGCTCGCGACGACGCACGCGGCGATGGCGGCAACCGCGCCGGCGGACAATTACGCGGCGACGCGTTACCCGATCATCCTCGTGCACGGGCTCACCGGCACCGACAAGTACGCGGGCGTGCTCGAGTACTGGTACGGCATCCAGGAGGACCTGCAGCAGCACGGCGCGACCGTCTACGTCGCGAACCTGTCCGGGTTCCAGAGCGACGACGGGCCGAACGGGCGCGGCGAACAGCTGCTCGCTTACGTGAAGACGGTGCTTGCCGCGACCGGCGCGACCAAGGTGAACCTGGTCGGTCATAGCCAGGGCGGCCTCACGTCGCGTTATGTCGCTGCCGTCGCGCCCGATCTCGTCGCGTCGGTCACGACGATCGGCACGCCGCATCGCGGCTCGGAGTTCGCCGATTTCGTGCAGGGCGTGCTCGCCTACGATCCGACCGGATTGTCGTCGTCGGTGATCGCCGCGTTCGTCAATGTGTTCGGCATCCTGACGAGCAGCAGCAACAACACGAACCAGGATGCGCTCGCCGCACTGAAGACGCTGACGACCGCCCAGGCCGCCGCGTACAACCGGAATTACCCGAGTGCCGGGCTCGGCGCGCCGGGCAGTTGCCAGACGGGCGCGCCGACGGAGACCGTCGGCGGCAATACGCACCTGCTGTATTCGTGGGCCGGCACGGCGGTCCAGCCGACCGTTTCCGCATTCGGCGTCACCGGCGCGACGGATACCAGCACGATCCCGGTGATCGATCCGGCGAATGCGCTCGACCTGTCGACACTCGCATTGTTCGGCACGGGCACGGTGATGATCAATCGCGGCTCAGGCCAGAACGACGGGCTCGTGTCGAAGTGCAGCGCGCTGTACGGGAAGGTGCTGGGCACGAGCTACAAGTGGAACCATCTCGACGAGATCAACCAGTTGCTCGGCGTGCGCGGTGCGTATGCGGAAGATCCGGTCGCGGTGATCCGCACGCATGCGAACCGGCTGCAGCTCGCGGGCGTGTGATCGATGACGACACGTGAAGGACGCGCGCCGCTCGCGCGGCGCGTCGTGGTCTACGGCGCGGTGGGGCTGGCGGCGATCGCCGGCGTCGCGATCTGGACCGGTACGGCATCGCATCGCGGTGCCGACGCGACGCATGCGTCGGCGGATGCCGCAGCCCTCGGCGGCGTGAACGCCGCGCCGTCGCAGCCCGCATTGCCGGCGAGCGCTGGCCTGCCGCCGCCGCTCGCCGGTTCCAGTGCGCCGCGGCTGCCGCTCGACACCGGCGGCCACCTCGCGAAGTCGCGCGCGGTGCGCGATTTCTTCGACTACTGCCTGACCGCGCGGAGCGACTTGAGCGCGCCCGCGCTCGATGCGCTCGTCGTGCGCGAGATCGCCGCCCAGCTCGACGGCACGGTCGCGCAATCCGAGGCGCTCGATGTCTGGCATCGATACCGCGCGTATCTCGACGCGCTCGCGAAGCTGCCGGAGGCGGGTGCGGTCGACAAGTCCGATCTCGGCGCGCTGCAACTCGCGCTCGACCAGCGCGCGTCGATCGCGTATCGGACGCTCGGCGACTGGAGCCAGCCGTTCTTCGGCACCGAGCAGTGGCGGCAGCGCTACGATCTCGCGCGGCTGAAGATTACGCAGGACCCTGCGCTGACGGAGGCGCAAAAGGCGGAGCGGCTCGCGGCGCTCGCGCAGCAGATGCCGGCCGACGAACGCGCGGCACGGCAGAAGGCTGACCGGCAGCAAGCCACGATCGACCAGATCGCGCAATTACGGAAGAGCGGGGCGACACCCGATGCGATGCGCGCGCAACTGACGCAGACACTCGGCCCGGAAGCCGCCGCGCGCGTCGCGCAGATGCAGCAGGAGGACGCGTCGTGGCAGAGCCGCTACGCCGACTATGCGGCGCAGCGTGCGCAGATCGGCGCGGCCGGATTGTCGCCGCAGGATCGCGACGCGCAGATCGCCGCGCTGCGGCAGCGCATGTTCACGAAGCCCGGCGAAGCGCTGCGCGCGGCGTCGCTCGACCGCGGCGCGGCTGCCGCGCAGTAATGCGCGCAATCGCGCACGCGCTCATGCCGCGCGCGTGAAGCGCCGCGGCAGATGCTGTTCGATGGTGGCCGCGAGCGTGTCGAACGCGGGGCCGATGCGTTCGTGCGCGACGCATGCGTAGCCGAGCAGCAGCCCGCGCCGCGCGGTGTCCAGGCTGCTGTAGTAGCTGGTCAGCGGGCGTACGATCACGCCCGCGTCGAATGCGCTTTGCGTGACCGCGCGATCGTCGCACGTGTCGGGCAGGCCGAGCACCAGATGGAGTCCCGCCTCGTCGCCCATCACGGGCAGCGCGTCGCCGAAGCGCGCATGGATCGCATCGATCAGCAACTGCCGGCGCTCGCCGTACAGCGTGCGCATCCGCCTGACGTGCGAAGTCAGGTGCCCGTCCATGATGAACTCGGCCAGCACGGCCTGCTGCATCAGCTGGCCCTCGCGATACAGCTCCGACAGCCCGGTGCGGAACGTGTCGACCAGATGCTCCGGCACGACCATGTAGCCCATCCGCAGGCCCGGGAACAGCATCTTGCCGAGGCTGCCGACGTAGATCACGCGGCCGCCGTCGTCGAGCCCCTGCAGCGACGCGAGCGGGCGGCTGCCATAGCGGAATTCGCTGTCGTAGTCGTCCTCGATGATCCAGCAGCGGTGCTGGCGTGCGTACTCGAGCAGCATCCGGCGGCGCGCGAGGCTCATCACCATCCCGAGCGGATACTGATGCGACGGCGTGACGAGCACGAGCCGCGGCGGATGCTGCATGTCGCCCGCGCTCGGATCGAGGCCTTCCTGGTCGACCGGCACCGGCGTGAGCGCGAGGCCGGTCGCCTGCAGCACGCTGCGCACGCCCCAGTAGCACGGCTCCTCGACCCACGCGCGATCGCCGATATCGGACAGCAGCCGCACCGCGAGGTCGATCGACTGGTGGATGCCGGTCGTGATGATCACCTGGTCCGGCGTGCATTTGACCGAGCGCGCGACGCGCAGGTAGTCGGCGAGCGCGCGGCGCAGCGGCCGGTAGCCGCCGCCCGGCGCATAGGTCAGCAATTCGGGATTCGCTTCCTTCCACAGGCGCGCCTGCAGGCGGCTCCAGGTGCGGCTCGGGAATTCCGACACGTCCGGCACGCCCGGCATGAACGCGCCCCACTGGCGCCGCGACACGCCCGCGTGCTCGATCAGCTGCCGGCCGCGCATCGACAGGCCGCCTTGTGCGTCCTGCTGCAGCGCCGCATCGGCATCGGACGGCGGCGGTGCGGCGGTGCCCGGCACGCGGATCGCGGCCGCGTCCGGCCGCGTGTCGGCCACGTAGGTTCCGCTGCCGGTCGTCGTCAGCACATAGCCTTCGGCCGTCAGCTGGTCGTACACGTGCAGCACGGTATTGCGCGCGATCGACAGGTCTGCCGCGAGCGTGCGCGAACTCGGCAGCTTTGTGCCTGGCCCTAATTCCCCGGTGAGAATGGCCTGCTGCATCAGTTGCAGCAGTTGCCGGTACATCGGCTCGGACGAGCCGCGGTCGAGACGGGCCGAGAGCCAGTCGCCCAGGATCACGGTATCCAAAGTGGTCCTACTAGGAATATTGAAATGGTTCCCTAGTATAGAACCGTGCGCGCCGTATAGTGGCTCGCATCTCAAAAACGTTTGTCGCGCAGCAAGGGGACAGCCACGATGAAGTCCGATGATGTGATCGTCAGCTTTCGCGGCGTGCGGAAGACCTACGACGGCGAGACGCTGGTCGTCAAATCGCTCGACCTCGATATCCACCGAGGGGAATTCCTGACGCTGCTCGGGCCGTCCGGCTCGGGCAAGACCACCTGCCTGATGATGCTGGCGGGCTTCGAGTTCCCGACGGGCGGCGAGATCCGCCTCGACGGGGAACTGCTGAATACCGTGCCGCCGCACAAGCGCAACATCGGCATGGTGTTCCAGAACTACGCGCTGTTTCCGCACCTGACGGTCGAGCAGAACGTCGCGTATCCGCTGACGGTGCGCAAGCTCGCGGCCGCCGAGCGCGCGGAGCGCGTCGCGCATGCGCTGAAGATGGTGCAGATGGAGCGTTTCGCGAAGCGCTATCCGGCGCAGTTGTCGGGCGGCCAGCAGCAGCGCATCGCGCTCGCGCGTGCCCTCGTGTTCGAGCCGAAGCTGGTGCTGATGGACGAGCCGCTCGGCGCGCTCGACAAGCAGTTGCGCGAACACATGCAGTACGAACTGAAGGCGCTGCACGAGAAGCTCGGCGTGACCTTCGTGTACGTGACGCACGACCAGGGCGAGGCGCTGACGATGTCCGATCGCGTCGCCGTGTTCGACAAGGGCATCGTGCAGCAGCTCGATACCGTCGACCGCCTGTACGAATCGCCGTGCAACGAATTCGTCGCGAACTTCATCGGCGACAGCAACCGGCTGCGCGGCACCATCGCGCGCGTCGACGGCGAATTCTGCGAATTCCGGCTGGACGACGGCACGCAGCTCGTCGGGCGCCGCATCGGCGACGCGGCCGAAGGCGCGCCGGCCGTCGCGTGCATCCGCCCCGAACGCATGAGCCTCGCGAACGGGCACATGAACGGCAGCACCGCCAACCGCGTCACCGGCGAGGCGCGCAGCCTCATCTATTTCGGCGATCACGTGCGCATGCGCTGCGCGCTGCCGGGCCAGGACGAATGCTTCGTGAAGGTGCCGCTCGGCACGGGCGCGCTCGACGCGTTCTCGCCCGGCGCGCCGGTATCGCTCGCATTCGCGCCCGAGCACCTGCGCGTGTTCGCCTGACACAGGGTTTTCCCGCTTTATCGCTGCACGTCGTCAACAACAACTGCCCACTTCCACCACGAGAGGAGAGGAACCATCATGAACGGAGCAAGCACTACCGCGCGTCGCACCGCGCTCGCACTGGCGCTCGCCGTCGTCGGCGCATCGGCCACGGCGGCCGAACTCACGGTCGTCAACTTCGGCGGCGCGAACGGCGACGCACAGAAGGCCGCATTCAACCAGCCGTTCGAGAAGGCGACCGGCAACAAGGTCACGGCCGTCGAGTACAACGGCGAGCAGGCGAAAGTGAAGGCGATGGTCGAGGCGAAGCACGTCAACTGGGACGTGGTCGAAGTCGAGTCGGGCGACCTGAACCGCGGCTGCGACGAAGGGCTGTACGAGAAGCTCGACTGGTCGAAGATCGCGAAGAAGTCCGACCTGATTCCGGAATCGCCGCAGGTGTGCGGCGTCGGTTTCTTCGTGTGGTCGACCGCGCTGTCGTACAACGCCGACAAGCTGAAGACCGCGCCGACCGGCTGGGCCGATTTCTGGAACGTGAAGAAATTCCCCGGCAAACGCGGGATGCGCAAGGGCGCGCGCTACAACCTCGAGTTCGCGCTGATGGCCGACGGCGTCTCGACGAAGGACGTATACAAGGTGCTCGGCACGAAGGCCGGCCAGGATCGCGCGTTCAAGAAGCTCGACGAACTGAAGCCGTACATCCAGTGGTGGGAAGCGGGCGCGCAGCCGCCGCAGTTCCTCGTGGCCGGCGACGTCGTGATGTCGACCGCGTACAACGGCCGCATCGACGCCGCGCAGAAGGAAGGCAAGAACCTGAAGGTCGTGTGGAACGGCAGCATCTACGACCTCGACTACTGGGCGATTCCGAAGGGCTCCCCGAACAAGGCGCTGGCCGAACAGTACATCGCGTACACGCTGACGCCGAAGCCGCAGCAAGAGTATGCGCATCACATCGCGTACGGCCCCGCGAACGTCGCGGCGATCAAGTCGCTCGACGCGAAGACGCTCGCGAACCTGCCGAACTCGCCGGCCAACGGCAAGAACGCGGTGCTGGAGGACATCGGCTTCTGGACCGACCACAGCGACGAGCTCGAGCAGCGCTTCGCCGCGTGGGCGACGAAGTAACCGCTACTCAGGTGTCCTGATGCAACCTGCCGCGCGGCGCGTCGAACGCGTCGCGCGGCATTCCGCCGGATCGAGCCCGGCCGGAGAGAACCGTTGAACACGATGACGATCGCTCCTTCCTCGCCGTCGACAGCCGCGCTCAAGCGCGAGCTGAAGGCCGCCGAGGCCCGCAAGCGCACGATGGCGTTGCTGCTGATCGCGCCGCTCGCGATCTTCCTGCTGCTCATCTTCGTCGTGCCGATCGGCACGCTGCTCACGCGCGCGGTGCAGAACCCGGAGATCGCGACCGCGCTGCCGAACACGGTGGCCGCGCTGTCGGGCTGGGACCGCAAGACACCGCCGGCCGATGCCGCGTATGCCGCACTGGCGGCCGACATGACGAAGGTCGCCGACAGCGAGGCGATGGGCGCGCTCGCGCGGCGCCTGAACACCGAGATTCCCGGCTACCGCTCGCTCGTCGCGAAGACGGCGCGCGCGATGCCGCTGAAGGGCGAGGAGGGCGCGGGCACCGCGGCGCTGACACCCGCGCAGACCCGCGCGAAGCTGATCGACCTCGATTCGCGCTGGGGCGAACCCGCGTACTGGCAGGCGATCGCGAAGAACGGCAGCCAGGTGTCGCCGTTCTACCTGCTCGCCGCGCTCGACCACAAGCAGGACGGCTTCGGCCAGATCGTGCGGGCCGATCCCGACCAGTCGATCTATCTGGCGATCTTCGGCCGCACGTTCGTGATCGGCGTCGCGGTCACGCTGTTCGCGCTGCTGCTCGGTTATCCGCTCGCGTACTGGATCTCGACGCTGTCCGAGCGCCGCGCGAACCTCGTGATGATCCTCGTGCTGATTCCATTCTGGACCTCGGTGCTGGTGCGCGTCGCCGCATGGATCGTGCTGCTGCAGAGCGAGGGGCTGATCAACACCGCGCTGATCGGCGCCGGGCTGATCTCGCATCCGCTGACGCTGCTGTTCAATCGCGTCGGCGTGTACATCTCGATGACGCACATCCTGCTGCCGTTCATGATCCTGCCGCTGTACAGCGTGATGAAGTCGATCCCGCCGACCTACCAGCGCGCGGCCGTGTCGCTCGGCAGCCATCCGTTCGCCGCGTTCTGGCGCGTGTACGTGCCGCAGACCTATCCGGGCGTCGGCGCGGGCGCGCTGCTCGTGTTCATCCTCGCGATCGGCTACTACATCACGCCCGCGCTGCTCGGCGGGCCGAACGACCAGATGGTCAGCTACTACGTCGCGTACTTCACCAACGTGACGATCAACTGGGGCATGGCGTGCGCGCTCGGCGGGCTGCTGCTCGCGGCGACGCTGGTGCTGTATGCGGTGTACGGGCGCTTCACGCGCACCAACGTGAGCCTCGGCTGAGCGCCGGGGACAGGAAAACGGGAAGGGGAAGCCGACCATGAAACTCGCCAGGCCGCTGTTCGCGCCGCACATGTCGTTCGCCGAGCGCGCGTGGTACGTCGCATTGCGCGTGCTCGTCGTGCTGACGCTGCTGTACCTGATCCTGCCGGTGCTCGCGATCGTGCCGCTGTCGTTTTCGTCGAGCACGTTCCTCGTCTATCCGATTCCGGGCTTCTCGACGCGCTGGTACGAGAACCTGATCGCATCCGACGAGTGGCGGATGGCCGCGAAGAACAGCTTCATCGTCGCGCCGTCGGCGACCGTCGTCGCGACCGTGCTCGGCACGCTCGCCGCGATCGGCCTCACGAAGGCGGACTTCCGCGGCAAGGGGCTGCTGATGGCCGTGCTGCTGTCGCCGATGATCGTGCCGGTCGTCGTGGTCGGCGTCGGCATGTACCTGTTCTTCGCGCCGCTCGGGCTCGCGAACACCTACACCGGCCTGATCGCCGCGCACGCGGCGCTCGGCGTGCCGTTCGTCGTGACGACCGTGGCCGCGACGCTGCAGGGCTTCAACCAGAACCTGGTGCGCGCGAGCCTGTCGCTCGGCGCGAACCCCGTCACGACGTTCTTCCGCGTGACGCTGCCGGTGATCGCGCCGGGCGTGATGTCGGGCGCGCTGTTCGCGTTCGCGACGTCGTTCGACGAAGTCGTCGTCACGCTGTTCCTCGCGGGCGCGGACCAGACGACGCTGCCGCGCCAGATGTTCACCGGCATTCGCGAGAACATCAGCCCGACGATCGCCGCGCTCGCGACGATCCTGATCATCTTCTCGACGAGCCTGCTGCTCGCGCTCGAATGGCTGCGCGGCCGCAACGCGCGGCGCGCGGTGTCGTAACGGCGGCCGGATGCGTGACGTTGAGCCGGCTGCCGGGCCGGCGATCGTTGCGTTCTCGACGAAGCCGCGCACCTGATCCGGCGCGGCGAAGCTTTCGTTTCGCTGACTGACGAAGCGGTTGCCTGCACGTTCGATGCGGCTCTGCAACAATACGGCTCGTGGTGCCGCGCGTTCCGTTGCCGTCGCACGCACGGAGCGCCCGTTGCCGCGCCGCTCAATCCGCGACGCCGCGCGTCGCTCGTCAGTCAGCCGAGCCTCATCTTGTCCGAATTCGCATCCCCCGCCGGCACCCGGGAGCCGGCCGTCAACTGGCGCGCGATGTCCGCCGTGCTGCTGGCCGTCGCGCTCGCGACGCTCGACACCGCGATCGCGAACACCGCGCTGCCTGCGATCGCCGCCGACCTGCACGCGTCGCCGGCCGCGTCGGTGTGGATCATCAACGCGTACCAGCTCGCGATGGTCGCGACGCTGCTGCCGTTCGCGTCGCTCGGCGACATCGTCGGCCACAAGCGCGTGTATGTCGGCGGCCTCGCGGTGTTCACGCTCGCGTCGCTCGGCTGCTCCCTCGCCGCGACGCTGCCGCAGTTGACGGCGGCGCGGATCGTGCAGGGCTTCGGCGCGAGCGCGATCATGAGCGTGAACGTCGCGCTGATCCGCAACCTGTTTCCCGCGCACCGGCTCGGGCGCGGCGTCGGCTTCAACGCGCTCGTCGTCGGCGTGTCGTTCGCGGTGGGGCCGACGATCGCGTCGCTGATCCTGTCGCTGGCCGCGTGGCCGTGGCTGTTCGCGGTGAACGTGCCGCTCGGCGTGCTCGCGCTTGCCGTGGCGATTCCGTCGCTGCCGCAGACGGCGCGGGGCAAGCACGCGTTCGATCCGCTCGCCGCGCTGTTCAACGTGATCACGTTCGCGTCGCTGATCTTCGCGCTCGGCGAATTCGCGCAGCGCGGGCCGCTGTCCGTCGTGTTCGCGGCCGCCGCGGTCGCGCTCGCGTTCGGCTGGCTGCTGATCCGCCGCCAGGCCGGGCACCCGGCGCCGATGCTCCCGGTCGACCTGTTTCGCCGACCCGTGTTCACGCTGTCCGCGCTGACGGCCGTGTGCGCGTTTGCCGCGCAGGGGCTCGCGTTCGTGTCGCTGCCGTTCTACTTCGAAACCGTCCTGCATCGCGACGCGGTCGAGACCGGGTTCCTGATGACGCCGTGGTCGGCGATCGTCGCGCTCGCCGCGCCGATCGCGGGCCGCTTGTCCGACCGTTATCCGCCCGGATTGCTCGGTGCGATCGGGCTCGCGCTGCTGAGCGCGGGGATGGTGTCGCTCGCCGCGTTGCCGGCAGCGCCGAGCGTCGTCGACATCGGCTGGCGGATGATGCTGTGCGGCGCGGGCTTCGGCTTCTTCCAGTCGCCGAACCTGAAGGCGCTGATGTCGAGCGCGCCGCCCGAGCGCAGCGGCGGTGCGAGCGGGATCATCGCGACCGCGCGGCTGATCGGGCAGACGACCGGCGCGGCGCTCGTCGCGCTGTCGTTCGGGATCGCGGGGCGTCACGGGCCGACGCTCGCGCTGATGCTCGGGGCGGGTTTTGCCGCGGCGGCGAGCGTGGCGAGCGGGCTGCGGCTCTTCGCGCCATCGCACCGGGCCGGCGCGCCGGTCGCCTCGGTCGCGACGACAGCGACGACAGCGACGAACGAGCGGGCGACGGAGTAGGGCTCCGCGCCCGCCCGCTGCCCGTATCTTTCCCGGCCGGTGCGCGGCGAACGACCGCCGCGCGCCGGCCGTCGCGTCGGGCTCAGAAGCCGCCCGTCTGGATCAGCTTGTTGAGGTTCGCGATGTTCAGGCTGCCGAAGCCGGTCGTCAGATCCCAGCCGGTGCCTGCTCTGTAGCCATACCCCTGATAGCCGTTGTTCCCTGACACGACGTCATAGCGCACGAGCGACGGATTCGACGGGATGTCCGCATAGAACTTCGCAGCCGGGAAACCGATACCCGTGCCGTTCGCCGCGAGCAGACGCGCCCAGAAGCCGGTGAAGATCGGCGCAGCGAGGCTCGTGCCGCCGATCTGCTGCAACTGGCCGTAGTTGTAGATGTACGCGCCGGTGCTTTGTGCGGCATCGAACGATACGTCGGGCAACTGACGATTGCTGCCCGATTGCCACGCCGGCGCCGGCAGCACCGTGCTGACGCCGCCGCCCGTCGCCCACAGCTTGCCGTTGCCGTCGAGGCCTTCGTTCCACACCGTTTCGTTCGAGAACGCACCCGCCGACGTGGTGTACAGCGTCGTGCCGCCGATCGCGAGCACGTGCGGCGACGCGGCCGGCCACGACACCGTGTAGTTCGCGCCGTCCGGATAGCCGCGGTTGTTGCACTCGTACACGCCTTCGTCGCCCGACGACACCGAGAACGTCTGACCCTGCGCGGCAGCCGTCGTGAAGATCTGCTCTTCGGCGTCGATCGTGCCGTCCGCGTTCGCGTCGGTCTCGCACCAGCCGAGCGACACGTTGATCACCTTCGCGGTGTTGTCCGACACCGCGCGGTTGAACGCCTGCGTGAGCCCCGTGTTGCCGGCGGCGTTCAGGTCCGCCATGTAGAACACGAGCTTGCCGACCTGACCGCCGGCCGAGCCGATGATCGACTGGCTGTCGAGATCCCATTCGCCCTGGCCGTCCTGGTCGTCGCTGTAGCTGCCGGTCGTGCCGGTGCCGTTGGTCTTCACGGTCTGGGTCGCGACCGTGCCGTAGCCGTTGCTCGACGTGAACTGCTTCAGGTCCTGCAGCGTCTGCGATACGCCGCCGATCGTGATGATGCCGACGCTCACGCCGGCCGCGGTCGGCACGCCGGTCGCGTTGTAGAGGCCCGGGAATTCCTTCGGATAGTGGCCGGTGGCCGTGCCGGCCGCGAGCGCCTGCGGCTTCGCGACGTTGCCGATGCGCAGCATCGGCCGTGCGCGCGCGACGTTCTGCAGCCCGAGCACCGAGCCGACGACGTCGCCGAGCGCGCGCGGCACCTGCGCGGTCGACGCGTTCGCGAAGCCCGAGCGGCCCGCGTACTCGAAGTGCACGAGCGACGTGTTGAACGCGGTCTTCACCGTGCCGGCCGTGCCGCGCGCGGACACCAGCAGCCGGTTCGGCGCGACCTCGATGTTCACGAAGCCGCTCTTGCGCAGATAGTCGACGACCGATTTCACTTGCGCGTCGGTCGGCGCGTAGCTGGCGAGGAACTGTTCGTGCGTCAGGTACTGGCGGTAATGCGCGTTGCCGGGCCGGTTCACGTCGTGCGCGAGCTGCTTGAGCTGCGCCGCGTTGCGCAGCTTCAGGCTGACGACGATGTCGGCCGTTTCGCCGGCCGCGAGTTCGAGCGACGGTGCGGCGCTGCGCGCCATCAATTGCGGGCCGGTCAGAAAGGCCTTCGTGTGGGTGTCGACCCAATCCGTCGCCGCATGTGCCGCGCCGGCGGCGAGCACGAGCGGCCACGCGCACGCGAGGCGGCGCGGCGACGGAAGGGGAAGGGCAAACCAGGCGTTCCTTTTCATCGGGAGTCCTTTTTAGGAGAGACGACGTTGCTGGAAGCCCCGGCCCTTGTGGGGCCGTGAGCGGTGACGAGCGTAGGGCGTCGGTGCCGTTCAGGTAGCTGCCAGTTTCCATAGCTGTCAGTTCTGACATCGGCGTGCTCGCGTGCCGGCGATGCGTCGTTCATGCATGCGGCAGCGGCCCGCGGCAAAGGGAACCGGTTCGCCACGCGACCGCGCATCGGTCGCTGGCGTTTGCGCGCACGACTCGTTCGTTTCGGCAGTGGATTGCGCGCGATTGCAGAGCGAAGGACCGTGTGTGAGCGGCGCTTTCGATCGCGCGTGAACGCATTGCGCGTTGCAATATGTGGTCAGGCGTTGCCGCGCGGCCGGCGCGACGACGTACGAATGCGCGAATGCATAAAAACGGAACCCGTCGATCGCGCGCGTTTCCCGAACTGTGGAACGACGTAGTGGCGAGTCTTGCAGCGTGCTTTCGGTTGGAGCGTCCGGCGAGCAGATTAGAAGAAACGCTCGAATCGGACGGTGGCGCTGCCTCGACGCGCGCGTGATGTTCTTCGCAAGCCGATTCGCCGCCATTCCGTCCGTTCCGGCGAACGGCCCCGCTGCAGGATCGCCTGATGCTTCCTGCGAAATCGCTCCTTGACGTGCGTCGATCCGGGGATATTCTTGAATCCATAACTATCGGGTTATGAATCAAGCCATGCAAAACGTTCCCGACATGCTGTTCAGGACGCTCGCCGATCCGACCCGCCGCGCGCTCTTCGAGCGGCTGTGCGAGGAGGGCGAGCTGACGGTTGCCGCGCTGACGGCGCACGCAGGCGTGACGCAGCCGGCGGTATCGAAGCATCTAGGAGTACTGAAGCAGGCCGGGCTCGTGAGCGACCGTCACGAAGGCCGGCAGACGCACTACAGCGCACAGCCGCAAGCGCTGACTCCGTTGATCGACTGGACCAGCCAGATGGCAGGCTTCTGGCAGAACCGGTTCGACGCGCTCGAAGATCTGCTCAAGAGGATGGATCAGTCATGAACCAGGCCACCACTGAAACACGCACCGTCGTCGTCGAACGGGAACTGTCGCATCCGCCGGAGAAGGTCTGGCGTGCGCTCACGCAACCGCATCTGATCGAGGCATGGCTGATGCAGAGCGATTTCGAGCCCGTCGCGGGCCGCGCGTTCAGCTTCCGCGCGGACTGGGGTTCGGTCGACTGCACGTTGCTGACGATCGAGCCGCAGCGCGTGCTGTCCTACACGTGGGCCGCGTACGGCCTGGAAAGCGTCGTCACCTGGACGCTCACGCCGACGCCGGTCGGCACGCTGTTGCGGATGGAGCAGGCCGGTTTCCGCGCGGATCAGGAGCAGGCGTACCGTGGTGCGCAGCACGGGTGGGCGCGGTTCTTCGAGTCGCTCGAACAGGTGCTGGCCCGTCCTGACGAAGGCACGGAGGCCCGCTCATGAGCGCGGCATCGGACCCGAGCCCGTCGGAACGCATCGACGCGCTGATCGCCGGTATTGCCGACTGGCGCGGCAAGACGTTCGCCGATCTCCGCCAGACAATCCTCGACGCCGAAGCGGACATCGTCGAGGAATGGAAATGGATGGGCAGCCCCGTATGGTC
The DNA here is from genome assembly GCF_003853505.1 of Burkholderia sp. Bp9015. Classification (NCBI taxonomy): domain Bacteria; kingdom Pseudomonadati; phylum Pseudomonadota; class Betaproteobacteria; order Burkholderiales; family Burkholderiaceae; genus Burkholderia; species Burkholderia sp. Bp9015. The sequence goes on along the minus strand of NZ_QTPZ01000007.1, from coordinate 179,157 downwards.
GTGCGACGGGATGATCGCGGTCGCGAACGCGCACAAGGGCAAGGTGAAGCTCACGTTCATGCATGGCGCGCACCTGTCCGATCCCGATGGGCTGTTCAATGCGGGCCTTGAAGGCAATGCGCGGCGTGCGATCGATTTCCTCGAAGGCGACAAGCTCGACAAACGGGCGCTGAAGCGTCTCGTTCGCGCGGCGATCGACTACAACCGCGCGCACCTGAAGAAGAACGCGCGGCCGGCCGCAGGCGGCAGGACACGCGCCGACAAGGCCGCATGACGCGGCGGCGCGCCGGCACACCGCCGCGCAGGCAAAAAAAAGGTTCATCGCAGGAAACCGTGGAGGGTTTGGGAGCGATTGCGTAACCTGACGCCTGACTTTAAGGACGTCAGGAGAGGCAATTGCTCGATCGTAAGGCACTTCAGACGCTGGGCTGCTGGACCGGCTATCGGTTGGAGCGAGTGGAATGGCCGGAAGGCGAAGGCCGCACGCTGTCGCTGTATTTGAAGCCGGTCAACAAGGTCATGTACTGCGAGCAATGCGGGGCACGCTGCCAGCAGATCCACGAGACAACGGTTCGCCGGGTGCGTGACCTGCCGCTGTTCGAGTACCGGGTGGTGCTGCACGTCCCCCGTCGTCGGGTCTGGTGCGAACGCTGCGGCGGTCCGCGGTTGGAGAAGCTGGCGTGGCTGGGCCGTTACCAGCGAGTAACGGAGCGCTTCGCCAAGGCCTGCGAGAAGTTGTTGCAAGCGGCCAGCGTGCAGGCGGTGGCGGCCTTCTACGATCTGGGCTGGCACACGGTCAAATCAATTGACAAGATGCGCTTGCGTGCCCGCGTGGCCGAGCCGGACTGGTCGACGATCCGCTATCTGGCGATGGACGAGTTCGCGCTGCATAAAGGCCATCGCTACGCCACGGTGGTGGTCGACCCGATCAGCCGGCAAGTACTTTGGATCGGGCCGGGACGCTCGCGTGAGACGGCCCGGGCCTTCTTCGAACAGCTTCCCGAAGGCGCGGCCAAGCGTATCGAAGCGGTCGCGATCGACATGACCACGGCCTATGAACTCGAAATCAGGGAACAGTGTCCGCAGGCGGAAATCGTCTTCGACCTGTACCACGTGGTGGAAGTACGGCCGCGAAGTGATCGATCGGGTGCGGGTCGATCAGGCCAATCAACTCCGACATGACAAGCCAGCCCGCAAGGTTCTGAAGTCCAGCCGCTGGCTGTTGCTGCGCAACCGCCACAACCTCAAGCCGGATCAGGCCGTGCACCTGAAGGAATTGCTGGCGGCCAATCAGGCGCTGTTATGCGTCTACGTGTTACGCGACGAGCTCAAGCGGCTCTGGTTCTACCAAAAACCGGCCTGGGCGCAAAAGGCTTGGGAGCAATGGTTCGAGCAGGCTCAACAAAGCGGGATCGCTGCCCTGCAAAAGTTCGCCGAGCGCCTGCAGGGCTACTGGCACGGAATCGTTACTCGCTGCCGCCATCCGCTCAATACCAGCGTCGTTGAAGGCATCAACAACACCATCAAGGTCATCAAGCGTCGGGCTTACGGGTACCGCGACGACGAATACTTCTTCCTCAAGATCCGCGCCGCGTTCCCCGGTAATCCTCGATGAACCAAAAAAAAGCCCGACACGAGGTCGGGCATCCAAATCGGCCGCAACCGCCGCGAGGCGGCTGCGGCACCTGCAAAAGCCGCGCGCTTACGCTGCGAGCAGCGAGCGCAGCACGAACGGCAGGATACCGCCGTGCTTGTAGTAATCGACTTCGATCGGCGTATCGATGCGCAGCAGCACCGGCACGCGGGTCGTTTCGCCGTTCTTGCGGTGAATCACGAGCGTGACGTCCTGCTGCGGCTTGAAGTCGTCGCCGAGGCCTTCGATGTCGTAGGTCTCTTCGCCGGTGATGCCGAGCGACTGGATGCTGTCCGCGCCCTTGAACTGCAGCGGCAGCACGCCCATGCCGACCAGGTTCGAGCGGTGGATCCGCTCGAAGCTGCGTGCGATCACGGCCTTCACGCCGAGCAGCTGCGTGCCCTTCGCGGCCCAGTCGCGCGACGAGCCCGTGCCGTACTCTTCGCCCGCGAACACGACGGTCGGCGTGTCGGCGTCGACGTACTTCATCGCCGCATCGTAGATCGACAGCTGTTCGCCGCTCGGCTGGTGAATCGTCAGGCCGCCTTCGACGCGCGTGCCGTCCGCCTTCGCCGGGATCATCAGGTTCTTGATCCGGACGTTCGCGAACGTGCCGCGCATCATCACGTCGTGGTTGCCGCGGCGCGAACCGTAGCTGTTGAAGTCGGCCTTCTGCACGCCGTTCTCCTTCAGCCACTTGCCTGCCGGCGAATCTTCCTTGATCGAGCCTGCCGGGCTGATGTGGTCGGTCGTGACCGAGTCACCGAAGATGCCCAGCGCGCGCGCGCCCTTGACCGTCGGGATCGAATCGGCCGGCTCCATCGAGAAGTCGTTGCCGAAGAACGGCGGCTCCGCGATGTAGGTCGACTTCGGCCAGTCGTAGACCTGGCCCGTCTCGCCCTCGATCTTGCTCCAGAGGTCGCCCTTCTTGGTCAGCTTCGAGTAGTTGTCCTCGAACTTCTTCGGGTCGAGCGCGAACTTGAGCAGCGCGTGGATTTCCTCGCTCGTCGGCCAGATGTCGCCGAGGTAGATGTCGTAGCCGTCCTTGCCCTTGCCGACCGGCTCGGTCATCAGGTCGCGCGTGATGTTGCCGGCGATCGCGTAGGCGACGACCAGCGGCGGCGACGCGAGGAAGTTCGCGCGGATGTTCGGGTGGATGCGCGCCTCGAAGTTACGGTTGCCCGACAGCACGGCTGCCGCGACGATGTCGTTCTTCGTGATCGCTTCGTTCAGTTCCGGCGTCAGGTCGCCCGCGTTGCCGATACAGGTCGTGCAGCCGTAGGCGGCGACTTCGAAGCCGAGCTTCGCGAGGTAGGGCAGCAGGCCCGTCTTCGTCAGGTATTCGGTGACGATGCGCGATCCCGGCGCGAGCGAGGTCTTGATGTGCGGCGCGACGGTCAGGCCGGCTTCGACGGCCTTCTTCGCCAGCAAGCCGGCAGCCAGCAGCACGCTCGGGTTCGACGTGTTCGTGCACGACGTGATCGCGGCGATCAGCACGTCGCCGTTCTTCACGTCGACGCCGTTGCTCGTCGTGTACTGCGCGTTCAGGTCGTCCGCCTTCTTCGCGAAGCCGTTTTCCGCGACCGGCTTCGAGAACAGCTCGGTGAACGTCGACTTGACGTTGCCGATCTCGATGCGGTCCTGCGGGCGCTTCGGGCCGGCCAGCGACGGGGCGACCGTGGCGAGATCCAGCGTGACCGTCTTCGTGTAGTCGATGTCGCCCGCCTTCGGAATGCCGAACAGCTTCTGGGCCTTGAAGTAGTTCTCGAACGCGGCGATTTCCGCCTTCGTGCGGCCCGTGCCTTCGAAGTATTCGATGGTCTTTTCGTCGACCGGGAAGAAGCCCATCGTCGCGCCGTATTCCGGCGCCATGTTGCCGATCGTTGCGCGGTCCGGCAGCGACAGCGACTTCGTGCCTTCGCCGAAGAATTCGACGAACTTGCCGACGACCTTTTCCTTGCGCAGCATTTCGGTGATCGTCAGCACCAGGTCGGTGGCCGTCACGCCTTCGCGCAGCTTGCCCTTCAGCTCGACGCCGACGACGTCCGGCGTCAGGAAGTACACCGGCTGGCCGAGCATGCCGGCTTCGGCCTCGATGCCGCCCACGCCCCAGCCGACCACGCCGATGCCGTTGATCATCGTCGTGTGGCTGTCCGTGCCGACGAGGGTATCCGGGTAGTACACGGTGTCGCCGCCGTCCGTCTTCTTGTGGACGCCGCGCGCGAGATATTCGAGGTTCACCTGGTGGACGATGCCGACGCCCGGCGGCACGACCTTGAACGTGTCGAACGCCTGCATGCCCCACTTCATGAACTGGTAGCGCTCGTTGTTGCGCTGGAATTCCAGCTTCATGTTCAGGTCGAGCGCGTCCTTCTGGCGGAAGTAGTCGATCTGCACCGAGTGGTCGACGACGAGATCGACCGGGACCAGCGGCTCGATCTTCTTCGGATTCTTGCCCGAACGCTCCGCGACGCCGCGCATGGCCGCGATGTCGGCGAGCAGCGGCACGCCCGTGAAGTCCTGCAGCACGACGCGCGACACCACGAACGGAATCTCGTCGACGCGCTTCGCGGTCGGCTGCCAGTTCGCGAGCTGCTCGATGTGTTCTTCGGTGATCTTCTTGCCGTCGTAGTTGCGCAGCACGGACTCGAGCACGATACGGATCGACACCGGGAGGCGCTCGATCTTCGTCTTCAGTTCCTTGCCGAGCTGCGGCAGCGAGTAGAACTTGCCTTTGCCGGAACCGCTGTCGAATTCCTTGAGGGTCTTGTGGAGATTGTGGGCCATGGTGATTTTCCTGGGTTTAAGGCTAGGAAACAAAGAGTCCTGTAGATGACGGCTATATCACATACAAGTCGACGTACTCATCGACCGGCATCGCTTCGAGCTTTGCCTGGTCCAGCGACACGTCGAGAATCGCTTGTTGCTGCTTTGCCGGGAAACGGCGGGCGAGGTTGGTCCGGAACTTCTCGACCAGGAGCGGGATGCCGTCCGCACGGCGTCGCTGATGGCCGATCGGGTATTCGACCGCTACTTCGGCAAGCGTCGACCCGTCCGCGAATTCGATCGTCAGCGCATTCGCGATCGACCGCTTGGCCGGGTCATGGTAATCCTTCGTGAACTGCGGATCCTCGACGCACACGGTTTTCGCGCGCAGCGCGTCGATGCGCGGATCGGCGGCGACCGCGTCTTCGTAATCGGCCGCGGTCAGCCGGCCGAACAGCAGCGGCACGGCGACCATGTACTGGATGCAGTGGTCGCGATCGGCCGGATTGGCGAGCGGGCCCTGCTTGTCGATGATGCGGATCGCGGCCGCGTGCGTGCGGATCGTGATCCGGCTGATTTCGTCGGTCGTGCGGCCCGCCGCGGCGAGCTGCGCGTGCAGCTGCAGCGCGGCCTCGGCGGCCGTCTGCGCATGGAATTCGGCGGGAAACGCGATCTTGAACAGCACGTTTTCCATCACGTACGTTCCGTACGGGCGCTGGAAGCGGAACGGCTTGCCGTCGAACAGCACGTCGTAGAAGCCCCAGGTTTTCGCGGTGAGCGCCGACGGGTAGCCCATTTCACCCGTTTTCGCGATCAGCGCGAGGCGCACCGCGCGGGACGTCGCGTCGCCGGCCGCCCACGACTTGCGCGAACCGGTGTTCGGCGCGTGGCGGTAGGTGCGCAGCGCGTGGCCGTCGACGAATGCGTTGGATACCGCGTTGATCAGCTCGTCGCGCGTGAGCCCGAGCAGGCGGCCGACGACGGCCGTCGACGCCACTTTCACGAGCAGCACGTGGTCGAGCCCGACTGCGTTGAATGAATTCTCGAGTGCGAGGCAGCCCTGGATCTCGTGGGCCTGGATCATCGCGACGAGCACGTCGCGCATCGCAAGCGGCTTCCTGCCGGCCGCGACGGCCGTGCGGGACAGCCAGTCGGCCGTCGCCAGGATCCCGCCGAGGTTGTCGGACGGATGACCCCATTCGGCGGCGAGCCAGGTGTCGTTGAAGTCCAGCCAGCGGATCATCGCGCCGAGGTCGAAAGCAGCCTGGACGGGATCGAGCTGGAAGGACGTGCCGGGCACCTTCGCGCCGTTCGGCACGATCGTGCCCGGCACGACGGGGCCGAGCAGCTTGGTGCAGGCCGGGTAGGACAGCGCCTCGAGTCCGCATCCGAGCGTGTCGATCAGGCAATGACGCGCCGTCTCCAGCGCGAGCGCGCTGTCGATGCCGGTGTTCAGCACGTAGTCGACGATATCGACGAGTACCGTATCCGGAGCGGGGCGGACGTTGGAGACCGAGGCGGACATCGAGGAGCTCGGGAGAGCGCGCTTAGTTCGTTGCCGGCTTCAGCTCGTTCGATTGCGTCGGAGCCGGCGTGCCTTGCGCCATTTCCGGCGTCACGCATTCGTCGGCGAGACGCTCGCCGCCGTTCGCGTCGCTGAACAGCATCGCCTTGCTCGGGATCACGACCAGCTTGAAGCCTGCTGCCGGATCATAGAACGTGTCGGCGCCCGTCGTCGTGGTCTGACGCGGCAGCTTGTAGTTCTTCTTCGCCCAGTGAACCGTGACGACCTGGTCACGCTTCATGTCGCCGGCGAGGTCGAACGACAGGCCGTCCTTGCACGACCACTTGGCCGCGCCGTCCGGTACCGGATCGACCTTGGCCGCGGCACGCGCCTGCGCCTTCTTGCTGCGCGGAACGATGCGCTTGGCCGGCGCCGGGCGCTTGGCCGTCTTCTTCGCAGTCGTCGCCGTATCCTGGGCGAACGCGCTCGGAGCCGACACCAGCATCGTGGCGGACAAGGCGCCGATGGCGGTAGCGATCAGGAGTTTCTTCATGGAGTCAGAACCTTTCGATAATCAGTTGACAAGGGCCGGCAGCTGACACCGCCGGCCAGTTTGAAACTGCACGCGCCCCGGAAGCGCGCAGCGGCCGCTATTTTCACCTATTTGGCCGCGCTCATATCAGGTTTTCGGGCTCCGTTACGTTTTTTGTCGTTTCGCCAACCCGTCTCGGGTTCGCGCCCCGGTGATTCGATGAAATTCGTGTGTCGGCGCGCGCTCACCGCGCGTCTCCGGCGGCCGGGCCGAACAGCGGCGCGGCCTCGGCCGGCACCGGCTGGCCGGTCGCCCGTGCGCGGCGCAGCACCGACCAGTAATAGCGGTAGCTCGCGCGATCGTGCAGTGTATCGCCGTGGCGCGTCGGGCCCCAGTCGGCGGCCTGCGCTGCCAGCAGGATGTCGGCGGCCAGCGCGACTTCATCGGTGCGCGGCGCGAACGCGTCGACGATCGGGCGGATCTGCGCGGGATGGATGCTCCACATCCGCGTGAACGCGAACTCATCGCGCGCGCGGCGTGCGTCGCCGGCGACGACGGCCATGTCGCGCACTTCCGTCGTCACGTTGTGCGACGGCGTCTTGCCGTGCGCATGGCAGGCGGCGGCGATTTCCAGCTTCGCGCGGCGCACGAGCGGGTGGTCGAACTGGCCGGGCGAGCGCATCGCCGCATCGGGAATCGCGCCGTGATGCGCGGACACGAAGTCCATCAGCCCGAAGCTCAGCGTGCCGACCAGCGGCAGCGCGGCGAGGGCGGCCGCCTGGGCGAGCGCGCCGTGCGTCTCGACCAGCACATCCACCGGAATCGGCTGCGCGAGGCCGAGCTCGCGGCGCGTGCCTTCGATGAACGCGACCATCTCGGCCGCGTCGGCGGCGCTCGCGATCTTCGGCAGCGTGACGTAGGCCGGCGCGCGCGCGGCGCGCAGCACGATGCGCACGTCGTCGCGCCAGTGGGGATGGGAAAAGTCGTGGATGCGGACGCCGACCCGCCCGAAGCGGTTCTCGGCGCCGCCGAGGAGTTCGGCGACGAGCTGCGCGTGCGCGGCTTCCTGGCCGACGGCCGCGCCGTCCTCGCAGTCGAGCGTGATGTCGAACACGGGGCCGAGTTCGGCCTGGAGCGTGAGCGACTTGCGCATCAGCTTCTCGCTGCCCGCGTAGTGATCGCAGCAGGGCAGGATCGCGGGCGGGGACGCCCCGTCGTACAGCACTTGTGCAGGAGTGAGCGCGGACATCTCTTCTACGTCAAGGAAGCGGGCAACGTGGAGAAAATCGGATTCGGGCACGTTCTGGGCCGGCGCGCGGGGCGCCTCGAGCGGCAAAACGTGCCCGGATCGGATCGGGCGGTGGGGCCGGTTGCAGCCCCGCCGCCCGTGCCGTGACCGGGCCGCCCGCAGGCGGCCCGGCCGTGCAGCCTGCTTAGTTCTTCAGCAGGTGGGCGACGCCGTCGCGCTCTTCGAGCAGCTCGGCCAGCGTGCCGTCCATCTTCTCGCGCGAGAACGCGTCGATTTCGAGGCCTTCGACACGCTTGTACTCACCGTTTTCGCACGTGACCGGCACACCGTAGATGATGTCTTCGGGGATGCCGTACGAGCCGTCCGACGGGATGCCCATCGTGACCCACTTGCCGTTCGTGCCGAGGACCCAGTCACGCACGTGGTCGATCGCCGCGTTGGCTGCCGACGCCGCCGACGACAGGCCGCGCGCTTCGATGATCGCCGCGCCGCGCTTGCCGACGGTCGGGATGAACGTGTCGCGGTTCCACACGTCGTCGTTGATCAGCTTCAGCAGCGACTCGCCTTCGACGGTCGCGAAGCGGAAGTCGGGGTACATCGTCGGCGAGTGGTTGCCCCACACGGCGAGCTTCTCGATCGACGCGACCGGCTTGCCCGACTTGGCGGCGAGCTGCGACAGCGCGCGGTTGTGGTCGAGGCGCAGCATCGCCGTGAAGTTCTTCTTCGGCAGATCCGGTGCCGACTTCATCGCGATGTACGCGTTGGTGTTCGCCGGGTTGCCGACGACCAGCACCTTCACGTCGCGGCTCGCGACTTCGTTCAGCGCAGCGCCCTGGACCGTGAAGATCTCGGCGTTCGCCGACAGCAGGTCCTTGCGCTCCATGCCCTTCGAGCGCGGACGTGCACCGACCAGCAGCGCGACGTCTGCATCCTTGAATGCAACCTTCGGATCGTCGGTGATCACGACGCCCGCGAGCAGCGGGAACGCGCAATCGTCGAGTTCCATCACGACGCCTTTGACGGCGGCTTGGGCTTGCGGGAGGTCGAGCAGTTGCAGGATGACCGGCTGGTCCTTGCCGAGCAGGTCGCCGTTCGCGATGCGGAACAGCAGGGAGTAAGCGATTTGACCTGCGGCGCCGGTGACGGCAACGCGCTTTGCGGGCTTAGCCATTGAAAATCTCCAGGACGGGTGAAGCGGTGGACGCTAGGCAAAACGCCATTCTATGCGCGTTACGCGTAGCGTTGCATTGAAGCAGGGCGGAGGATTCGCGAAAGGCAGACGCGGTGAACCTGGAGACGGCCGTGGCACGTAGCCGGGGACGCATTTTGCACCCGCGAACCCTTGCTCGCCCCGGAGTGTAGGAGCCGATGGACCCAAAGTCAAACGGTATCATATGTCTTATATAAGACAGATGTTTTGCGGAATTTGAGTGGACGGAAAAGCGCGGTTTGTGATGAAATGCGCGCCATGACATCGAACCAGGCGAACAACGCGAATCCGACCGGCGCAGGCGGCCCAGGGCAGCCGGGCGCGGGCGATTCCGTGCCGGCGCCTGCGCCTGCCGCTTCGCCGTCGCCGACCTTCAGTCCGTTATACCAGCAGATCAAGTCATTGATCACGCAAAGTCTCGAATCCGGTGAATGGAAGCCGGGCGAGATCATCCCGAGCGAAGTGGAGCTGGCTGCCCGTTACAAGGTCAGCCAGGGCACCGTTCGCAAGGCGATCGACGAGCTGGCCGCGGAAAACCTCGTGGTCCGGCGGCAAGGCAAGGGTACTTTTGTTGCGACGCACAATGAGGATCGCGCGCAGTTCCGCTTCCTGCGGCTGCTGGCCGACGACGGCGCCGAGCATCCGCACGTGAGCCGCCTGCTCGAATGCCGGCGCCTGCGCGCGCCGGCCGAGATCGCGCGGCAGCTCGACCTGAAGCCGGCCGATCCGGTCGTGCAGGTGCGTCGCCTGCTGGAATTCGAGAACGAAGTGACGGTGCTCGACGAGATCTGGCTGCCGGGCGCGATGTTCCGCGGGCTGACGTTCGAGCGGCTGAGCGAGTACAAGGGTCCGCTCTACGCGATGTTCGAGACGGAATTCGGCACGCGGATGATCCGCGCGACGGAGAAGATCCGCGCCGTGGCGGCGGAGCCGGCGGTGGCCGACCTGCTGCACGTGCCGGCGGGTTTTCCGTTGCTGTCGGTCGAGCGCGTGTCCTATACATACGGAGACCGGCCGGTGGAAGTGCGGCGCGGCTGGTATGTCACAACCGGGTATTACTATCAGAATGACTTGAGCTGACGACGGATCGGCACAAGCAGCGTGCACGCGGGTTTCCCGTTTTCGCGTAGCACGTTTCGGGCCGCCTTTATTCCCGTTCGCGTAATGATCCAGAGCAGACTTTCGCTGCAGCGCGATATAAAAAGGCGCTAAAATCGCGGATTAGTGTGACAACATAGTAGGGGTCTAGCATGACTGACGCAGTAAGAAAGCCGAGGCCGGAATACCGGAACATCGGAATCGGCGACATCACCTTGAAATATCGCATGCCGCTGGCGGCGATATTGTCGATTCTCCACCGAGTCAGCGGCGCGCTGCTGTTCCTGTTCCTGCCGTTCCTGCTGTTCCTCTTCGACCAGAGCCTCACCTCCGAGCTCAGCTTCGAAGTCTTCAAGGCTTTCCTCTCCAACATCGTCGTCAAGCTGATCGTCCTCGCGCTGTCCTGGGCGTTCCTCCACCATTTCTGCGCCGGCATTCGCCACCTGCTGATGGACGTCAACCACGACGCCGTCTCGAAGGAAGGCGGCAAGCGGACGGCCGTCGTCGTCTTTGTCGTCTCGATCGCGCTGACGATCGCCATGGCACTCAAACTGTTCGGAGCATTCTAAGAAAATGGCAGCCAATAACCGAATCGGCTCGAAGCGCCTCGTCGTCGGCGCTCACTACGGCCTGCGCGACTGGCTCGCGCAGCGCGTCACCGCCACGATCATGGCGGTCTACACGGTCATTCTGCTCGTCCTGTTCTTCGGCGCGCATGACTTCTCGTACGAAGGCTGGGCATCGATCTTCTCCGCGCAATGGATGAAGCTCGCGACCTTCGTGACGCTGCTTTCCCTCTTCTACCACGCATGGGTCGGCGTGCGCGACATCTGGATGGACTACGTGAAGCCCGTCGGTGTGCGCCTGCTGCTGCAATCGCTGACCATCGTCTGGCTGCTCGCATGTGCGGGCTACGCCGCGCAGATTCTCTGGAGAGTGTAAAGAATGGCTGCAATCAAAACTTCCCTGCCGCGCCGCAAGTTCGACGTGGTGATCGTCGGCGCGGGCGGCTCGGGCTTGCGCGCAGCGCTGCAACTGTCGCGCGCGGGCCTGTCGGTCGGCGTGCTGTCGAAGGTGTTCCCGACCCGTTCGCACACGGTGGCCGCACAGGGCGGCATCGGCGCGTCGCTCGGCAACATGAGCGAAGACAACTGGCACTTCCACTTCTACGACACGATCAAGGGTTCCGACTGGCTCGGCGACCAGGACGCGATCGAGTTCATGTGCCGCGAAGCACCGAACGTCGTGTACGAACTGGAACACTTCGGCATGCCGTTCGACCGTAACGCGGACGGCACGATCTACCAGCGTCCGTTCGGCGGCCACACCGCGAACTACGGCGAGAAGCCGGTCCAGCGCGCATGCGCGGCCGCCGACCGTACCGGTCACGCGCTGCTGCACACGCTGTACCAGCAGAACGTCGAGGCGAAGACGCAGTTCTTCGTCGAATGGATGGCGCTCGACCTGATCCGCGACGCGGACGGCGACGTGCTCGGCGTGACGGCCCTCGAGATGGAGACGGGCGACGTCTACATCATGGAAGGCAAGACGACGCTGTTCGCGACGGGCGGTGCAGGCCGGATCTTCGCGGCATCGACCAACGCGTTCATCAACACCGGCGACGGCCTCGGCATGGCTGCCCGCTCGGGCATCGCGCTGCAGGACATGGAGTTCTGGCAGTTCCACCCGACCGGCGTGGCTGGCGCGGGCGTGCTGATCACCGAAGGCGTGCGCGGCGAAGGCGGTATCCTGCGCAACGCGAACGGCGAGCGCTTCATGGAACGCTACGCACCGACGCTGAAGGACCTGGCGCCGCGTGACTTCGTGTCGCGTTCGATGGACCAGGAAATCAAGGAAGGCCGCGGCGTGGGTCCGAACAAGGATCACGTGCTGCTCGACCTGTCGCACATCGGCGCCGAGACGATCATGAAGCGTCTGCCGTCGATCCGCGAAATCGCGCTGAAGTTCGCGAACGTCGACGCGATCAAGGAACCGATCCCGGTCGTCCCGACGATCCACTACCAGATGGGCGGCATCCCGACCAACATCCACGGTCAGGTCGTCGGCACGTCGCGCGGCCACAAGGATCCGGTCAACGGCTTCTACGCAGTGGGCGAATGCTCGTGCGTGTCCGTGCACGGCGCGAACCGCCTCGGCACGAACTCGCTGCTGGACCTCGTGGTGTTCGGCCGTGCGGCCGGCAACCACATCGTCGAGCACGTGAAGAACCAGAAGGAACACAAGCCGCTGCCGGCCGATGCAGGCGAGTTCTCGCTGGCGCGTCTGAACAAGCTCGACAAGTCGAGCTCGGGCGAGTACACGCAGGACGTCGCGAACGACATCCGTGCGACGATGCAGAAGCACGCAGGCGTGTTCCGCACGTCGGCGCTGCTGAAGGAAGGCGTCGACCAGATGGCCGGCCTGAAGGCCCGCGTGGAAAACATCCACCTGAAGGACAAGTCGAAGGTGTTCAACACCGCGCGCGTCGAAGCGCTCGAGCTGGAGAACCTGATCGAAGTCGCCCGCGCGACGATGGTGTCGGCGGAAGCGCGCAAGGAAAGCCGCGGCGCGCACGCGCACAGCGATTACGAACACCGCGACGACGACAACTGGCTGCGCCACACGCTGTGGTACAGCGAAGGCGATCGCCTCGACTACAAGCCGGTTCAAATGAAGCCGCTGACGGTCGACTCCGTGCCGCCGAAGCCGCGCACGTTCTAAGCCGAGTCAAAGGAATCCGAAATGGCAAAACGCATTTTTGAAGTCTACCGCTACGATCCGGACAAGGACGCGGCACCGCGCATGCAGACGTACGAGCTCGAGATCCAGCATGAGCGCATGCTGCTCGACGCACTGGTCAAGCTGAAGGCCGTCGACGAGACGCTGTCGTTCCGCCGTTCGTGCCGCGAAGGCGTGTGCGGTTCGGACGCGATGAACATCAACGGCAAGAACGGTCTCGCGTGCCTGACGAACCTGAACGACCTGCCGCAGAAGATTGTGCTGCGCCCGCTGCCGGGCCTGCCCGTCGTGCGCGACCTGATCGTCGACATGACGCACTTCTTCAACCAGTATCACTCGATCAAGCCGTACCTGATCAACGACGCGCCGCCGCCGGAGAAGGAACGCCTCCAGTCGCCGGAAGAACGCGACGAACTCGATGGCGTGTACGAGTGCATTCTGTGCGCGAGCTGCTCGACGTCGTGCCCGAGCTTCTGGTGGAACCCGGACAAGTTCGTCGGCCCGGCCGGCCTGCTGCAGGCTTACCGCTTCATCGCGGATAGCCGCGACACCGCCACCGGCGAGCGTCTCGACAACCTGGAAGACCCGTACCGTCTGTTCCGTTGCCACACGATCATGAACTGCGTCGACGTTTGCCCGAAGGGCCTGAACCCGACGAAGGCGATCGGCAAGATCAAGGAACTGATGGTTCGCCGCGCGGTTTAAAGTTTGTGATGAGCGACGATTCGCATCAATCCGACCCGCACCGTCGCGCGCGCCTCCGCTGGCGCGCGCGGCGGGGTCTGCTGGAAAACGACATCGTATTCGAGCGTTTCTTCAGCAGATACGAGCATGACCTCACCGATGCAGACGTAGGCGCGTTGTCGCGCCTGCTCGATCTGAGCGACAACGACCTGATGGACTTGCTCCTCGCGCGCAAGGAACCAGAGGGCGACCTAGACAGCCAGGATATTCACCGGCTGTTGGAGATGCTGCGCAACGTGTAACGCCAAGGTGTAACGCGCTGTGCCCGTTATCGAATCCCGTTTCTATTTTCGATTGAGGATGTGCCATGACTCCGTCTGATGTTAAAGCCACGCTATCGTTCAGCGACAACTCGCCGAGCGTCGAACTGCCGATCTACAAGGGCACGATGGGCCCGGACGTGATCGACATCCGCAAGCTGTACGGCCAGACCGGCAAGTTCACGTACGACCCGGGCTTCATGTCGACGGCAGCTTGTAATTCGGCGATCACGTACATCGACGGCGACAAGGGCGAACTGCTGTACCGCGGCTACCCGATCGACAACCTCGCGCAGAACGCCGACTTTCTCGAGTCCTGCTACCTGCTGCTGAAGGGCGAGCTGCCGAACGCGGCGCAAAAGAAGGAATTCGTCGACACCGTCACGAAGCACACGATGGTGCACGAGCAGATGCACTTCTTCTTCCGCGGCTTCCGTCGCGACGCGCACCCGATGGCGATCCTGGTCGCCGCGGTCGGCGCGCTGTCCGCGTTCTACCACGACTCGCTCGACATCAACGACCCGCGTCACCGCGAAGTGTCGGCGATCCGCATGATCGCGAAGCTGCCGACGCTCGTCGCGATGGCGTACAAGTACAGCATCGGCCAGCCGTTCGTGTATCCGAAGAACTCGCTGTCGTACAGCGCGAACTTCATGCACATGATGTTCTCGAACCCGTGCGAAGAGTACAAGGTCAACGACGTGCTCGTCCGCGCACTCGACCGCATCCTGATCCTGCACGCCGATCACGAGCAGAACGCATCGACGTCGACGGTCCGCCTGGCCGGCTCGTCGGGCGCGAACCCGTTCGCGTGTATCGCGGCCGGTATCGCTTGTCTGTGGGGCCCGGCGCACGGTGGTGCGAACGAAGCCGCGCTGAACATGCTCGAGCAGATCGGTTCGCCGGACAACATCCCCGAATTCATCAAGCAGGTGAAGGACAAGAATTCGGGCGTGAAGCTGATGGGCTTCGGTCACCGCGTGTACAAGAACTACGACCCGCGTGCGAAGCTGATGCGCGAAACGTGCTACGAAGTGCTGAACGAACTCGGCCTGCACGACGACCCGCTGTTCAAGCTCGCGATGCAGCTCGAGAAGATCGCGCTGGAAGACGAATACTTCGTGTCGCGCAAGCTGTACCCGAACGTCGACTTCTACTCGGGTATCGTCCAGCGCGCGCTGGGCATCCCGACGTCGATGTTCACGTGTATCTTCGCAATGGCACGTACGGTCGGCTGGATCGCACAGTGGAACGAAATGATCGCGGATCCGGAACAGAAGATCGGCCGTCCGCGTCAGCTGTTCATCGGCGACACGCCGCGCGAAGCGAAGCCGATCAACGCACGTTAAGTCGTGCGCGGCGCGAACGGCCGCAAGGCCGCTCGCGTCCGGCAACTGCAACGCCCCGACACCCCGGTGGGACATCCCGCCGGGGTGTTTTCATTTGCGCGGCCGACGCTGGCCCGAGCCGGCGCGGCGTTCCAGCGACGGCGGGCGTGTGTCGAGCGGCGGCGAGTCGGTGCCGGGGTCGCTGTCGGGCGCGTGGCCGTGCTGCGCGAAGAACTGCCGGTATGCGCCGGGCGTCATCCCGCGCGCGGCGAGGAACTGGCGGTTGAAGTTCGCGGCGTTCGGAATGCCGCAGCGCGCGGCGACCGTCGCGATCGGCCAGTTGGTGCCGACCAGATGGCGGCACGCATGCGCGAGCCGCAGCCGCTGCACGTAGCGGCCGACGCTTTCGCCGAGGTGCCGTACGAACAACCGCTGCAGCGTGCGTTCGGACATGTGCGCGACGGCCGCGAGCGCATCGACGCGCAGCGGCTCGTGGAACTGCCGGTCGATCGCGTCGAGCACGCGATCGAGCCTCTCGGCTTCGGGCGCGGCGGCGTTCGCGGACGGCGACGCTGCATCGGGTTGATCGTAGGCCTGCGCGGTGGCGAGCGGTTCGCCGCCGGCGTCCGCGAGATCGGCGAGCGTGTCGAGTGCGGCCGCGAGGCGAATGCGCGGCGAAGGGTCGAGCAACTGCGGCAGCCGCGCGCGCATCGCACGGGCCGTATCGGCGTCGAATGCGAGGCCGGGCGCCGCGCGCCGCAGCAGCGAGCGCAGCGGCGCGTACTCGGGGCAGCAGTCGGCCACGCGTCGTGCCCAGTCACCGTCGAACCAGACGACGAGCGCGACTTCCGGCGCCGCGCGATCGATGCGCGCATTCGACGACCACGTATGCGGCAGGTTGGGCGGCACGAGCACCAGATCGTCGTCCGCATAGTGCGCGACGTGATCGCCGATGAAGCGCTGGCCGCGGCTGTTCAGCGTCAGCGTCAGTTCGTACTCGGGATGACGGTGCCATTCGAACGGAATGCGCGCGAGCTGGCGGTGGTACACGCGGATCGAACAGCCGGGGGCGAACGTCACGTGCTCGTACTGCGGTTTCATCGCGGCCTCCGGGCGAGGGCGGGCAGCGCGCCGTGGCATGATCGTGATCGATCGTCACGACGGAGCGATGCCATGTTTTCACATGTTTGCGTGGGCGTCAGCGATACCGCGCGCGCGTACGACTTCTACGCGCCGCTGTTCGCGGAACTCGGGCTGCGGCTGAAGTTCAGCGAGCCGGACGGCTGGTCGGGCTGGATGCCGGCCGATACCGACCGGCCGCTGTTCTTCCTCGGCCGGCCGCTCGACGGCCGCGCGCCCGAACCCGGCAACGGCCATACGATCGCATTCGACGCGCCGACCCGCGCGCAGGTCGACCGCTGCCACGCGCTCGCGCTGCAGCAGGGCGGCACCTGCGAAGGGCCGCCGGGCCTGCGGCCGCACTATCACCCCGACTACTACGGCGCGTATTTCCGCGACCCGGACGGCAACAAGCTGTGCGTGGTCTGCCATCGTCCGGAGTAGCAGGCGGTTGTCAGGATTGTATCGATAGTTGGCCGGATAGTGCCGATGGCGGCGATGCGTCCGCCATACGCTGAATGCTCATCACCACACGATTCAGCGAGGAGACGACGATGCACCTGACGATTGACGATCTGCCGGTTGCGATCCGCACGGCGAAAAGGGCGCTGCGCGCCGATCTGCCCGGTTACGCGGCCACGTTCCGCGAACTGGAGGGCGATATCGCGCGGCAGGTCGACGCGATCCGTCGCGCGCACGCGCACGGCCGCGACGTGATCCCGGTATTGCGATTCGCGGATATCGCGAACGGCACCGTCGATCCGCAGGCGATCGCCGCGATCCGCACGCACGGCGCCGCGGTGATCCGCGGCGTATTCGACGCGCAGCAGGCGCGCGACTGGAACGACGAGATCGGCGCCTATCTGGATGCGAACCGCTTCGCCGAGCGGCTGCACGCACGCGCCGAGGACCGCTACTTCGGCAATCTCGCATCGGGCAAGCCGCAGATCTACGGCGTCTACTGGTCGAAGCCGCAGGTGGCCGCGCGGCAGTCGCCGGCCCTCACGCAGGCGCGCGTGTTCCTGAACAGCCTGTGGCGTCATGCCGACGGCGCGCGCAGGCATTTCGACCCGGACCAGGTGCCGGCCTACGCCGACCGGATCCGCCGCCGGCCGCCGGGTTCGACGTCGCTCGGGCTGTCGCCGCATGTCGACGGCGGCTCTGTCGAACGCTGGCTCGGCGCGAATTTCCGGCAGGTCTATCGTCACGTGCTGGCCGGCCGCTGGCGCGATTACGATCCGTTCGACGCGGCGTTCCGCCCCGACGTCGAGGAGATCCCGTCGCCGGCCGTGTGCTCGATGTTCCGCACGTTCCAGGGCTGGACCGCGCTGACGCCGCAGGGGCCCGGCGACGGCACCCTGCAGCTGATTCCGGTCGCGAACGCGATGGCGTATGTCGTGCTGCGCGCGCTGCAGGACGACGTCGCCGACGACGACCTGTGCGGCGCGCGTCCGGGCCGCGCGCTGTCGATCCTGCCCGCATGGCACGCGCTGCTGCTCGACGCGCTGGTGCCGATCCCGCACATGGAGCCGGGCGACGCGGTGTTCTGGCACGGCGACGTCGTGCATGCGGTCGAGGATGCGCATCGCGGCAGCGGCGACAGCAACGTGATGTACATCCCGGCCGCGCCCGGGTGCGCGAAGAACGACGCGTACCTGCAGCGCCAGCGGCTCGCATTCCTGCGCGGCGACAGCCCGCCGGATTTCCCGGCCGATCATTTCGAGGTCGACTTCGACGGACGCGGCGGCGAGGGCGATCTCACGCCGCTGGGCCGTGCGCAAATGGGGTTCGCGCCCGTCGGCGCATGACGGACGCGCCGCATGCATCGGCCGCATCCACACCGCGCGGAACGGCCGTTTGCGCCGCGTCCGGCGGCCGTCTGCCGAATCCGCTGCATCCTGCCTGCAATTCGACGCGATCGGCTGCGGGCGCGCCCGAATTCGACGCGAATTGCGCAATTTGGCTTCCGATAATGGTCCGGACACAACGCAGCTGCCCCGTGCGCCGCACGGGGGCAGCGTGACCATGGAGGAGTCGATGCAATTCACGCAAGCGATCGTTCGCCGTCCCGCGCCGTCCTGCGGCGCGGGTCTCACCACCGCCGCGCTCGGCGCGCCCGACTACGACAAGACGCTCACGCAGTTCCACGCGTACTGCGACGCGCTGCGTGGGCTCGGCGTCGAGCTGACCGAGCTGCCGCCGCTGGACGCGTTTCCCGATTCGCACTTCGTCGAGGACGTCGCCGTCGTCACGCCCGAATTCGCGGTGATCACGCGTCCCGGCGCACCCGCGCGGCGCGGCGAGACGGTGCACATCGAAGCGGCGCTCGCCGCGCATCGCGACCTGCTGCCGATGCAGGAAGGCCGTCTCGACGGCGGCGACGTGATGCAGGTCGGCAAGCGTTTCTACATCGGCCTGACGGGCCGCACCGATGCCGAAGGCATCGCCGCATTCGAGTCGCTGGTGGCGCGCTACGGCTATTCGGTCGTCGCGGTGCCGGTCGGCGCGGGGCTGCATCTGAAATCGGTCGTCAACGCGCTCGGCGACGACACGCTGCTCGTGACCGAGGCGCTGGCCGCGCATCCGGCGTTCGCCGACTATCGCCGCATCGCGATCTCGGCCGCCGACGAATACGCCGGCAACACGCTGCGCGTGAACGGCACGCTGATCACGCCGGCCGGCTATCCGCGCGTGCACGACGCGATTCAGTCGCTCGGGATGCCGCTGCACGTGATCGACACGAGCGAGTTCCGCAAGATGGACGGCGGCCTGACCTGCCTGTCGCTGCGGTTCTAGCCGATTGGCGCGCGGCCGCTTCGGCCGGATAATGTGGCCCCCGCGCGGAACCGGAGGAGACGCTCCGCGCACCAGCCCACGACCCGACCGGAGCGAACGCGGATGACCGACAAGAAGATGCAGCTCGACAAGATCGATCTCCGGATCCTCGACATCCTGCGTACCGACGGGCGGATTTCCTACCGGAAGCTGTCCGAGCTCGTGAACCTCACGCCGCGTCCGTGCCAGGCGCGCGTGGAGCGGCTCGAGGCGCTCGGCGTGATCGAAGGCTACCGCGCGGTGATCAACGCGCCTCGCGCGACCAAGCCGATCGTCGTGATCGCGCAGATCGTGCTGGCCGATCACGGGCGTTCGCAGGCGCCGTTCGAGGACGAGATGCGGGCCAATCCGGCCGTGCTCGATTGCTGGCTCGTCAGCGGCACGTTCGATTTTCTCGTGCGGCTCGCGTGCGAGGATCTCGACGAATACCGGCGGATCGCGAACGCGTGGCTGGAAAGCCCGCGGTTCCGGATCGAGAAGATCGTGACGACGGCCGAGCTGCAGGCGATCAAGCGCAGCGTCGTCTGACGCGGCCGTGCGCGTCCGGGCCGCCGGCATCGGACGCGCGACCCGGCGGCAGGACCATTTTTTGACGCGGATAACCGGGCCGATCGATTTGTATTCCGAATCAATTCGAGCGGCCCGAATCCAACAGGGTGAACACTATGGATGCTTTGCAAGCGGCAGCGCAGACGGCCGCGCCGTCCGGAACGGCGCTCAAGCGCCGGCTGCAGAGCCGCCACATCGCGATGATCGCGATCGGCGGCTCGATCGGCACGGGGTTGTTCGTCGCGTCGGGCGCGTCGGTCGCGCAGGCGGGGCCGGGCGGGGCGATCGCCGCGTATATCGCGATCGGGCTGATGGTCTACTTCGTCGTCACCGGGCTCGGCGAGATGGCCGCGCTGATGCCGGTGTCGGGCTCGTTCGCGATCTACGGCGAGAAGTACGTCGACGAAGGCTTCGGCGTCGCGCTCGGCTGGACCTACTGGTACAGCTGGGCCGTGACGATCGCGATCGAGCTGGTCGCCGCGCAGATCGTGATGCGCTACTGGTTTCCGGCGGTGCCGGGCGTGTGGTGGGGCGCCGGGTTCCTGGTGCTGATCTTCCTGCTGAACACGCTGTCCGTGCGCGGTTTCGGTGAATCCGAATACTGGTTCTCGCTGATCAAGGTCGTCACCGTGATCGCGTTCACCGCGGCGGGCTTGCTGATCGCGGCCGGCCTGCTCGGCAACGGGCAGCCGGTCGGCTGGCGCAACTTCAGGACTGGCGACGCGCCGTTCGTCGGCGGCGTGCACGCGATGATGAGCGTCGCGCTGATCGCGGGCTTCTCGTTCCTCGGCACCGAGCTGGTCGGGATCACGGCGGGCGAGTCGGAAAACCCGCGCAAGACGATCCCGCGCGCGGTGAAGCAGATCTTCTGGCGCATCATGCTGTTCTACGTGCTCGCGATCTTCGTGATCGGCCTGCTGGTGCCGTACACCGATCCGAACCTGCTCAAGAGCGACGTGACCGATATCGGCGTCAGCCCGTTCACGCTCGTGTTCAGCCATGCGGGCTTTCCGCTCGCCGCGGGCGCGATGAACCTCGTGATCCTGACGGCCGTGCTGTCGGCCGGCAACTCGGGCACGTATGCGGCCACGCGGATGCTGTACAACCTCGCGGCGGAAGGCCGTGCGCCCGCGATGTTCGCGACGCTGTCGCCGGGCGGCGTGCCGCGCAACGCGCTGTACGCGACGATGGCGGTGGGCGGGCTGTGCTTCCTCACGTCGTTGACCAACAACCAGAGCATCTATCTGTGGCTGCTCAATACGGTCGGCATCACCGGCTTCATCGCGTGGCTCGGCATCGCCGTTTGCCACTACCGGTTCCGCAAGGGCTTTCTGAAACAAGGCTACCGGCTCGAGCAGCTGCCGTATCGCGCGAAGTGGTTCCCGTTCGGGCCGCTGTTCGCGATCGCGATCTGCATCGTGATCTCGCTCGGGCAGGATTACCAGGCGTTCTTCGCCGCCCGCGTCGACTGGATGGAAGTGCTGTCGATCTATGTGTGGATCCCGCTGTTCGTCGCGATCTGGTGGGCGTATCGCCGCGTGCGCAAGAGCCGGCTCGTGCGCTACGAGGAGATGGAGATCGGGCCGTGGCTCACGCGCTCGGTCGAGGCCGTCGATGCGGCGGTCGCGCAGCACGGGCAGCCGCACTGAGCGTGACGCGGCGCATGCGCGGCGACGGGGCCGGCTCGCGCAACGCGGCCGGCTCCGGTGAAGCAGGCGTGCTGCCGCTGCGCCTTCATGAAATCCACCCGCGCGGGAGGCGTGGCGCCGCTACTTGTCCAGCTCCGGGTAGTGCCGGAAGATCCCCATGTCGTTGAACGGGATGCGGCGCTCCGACTCGAGATAGCGCGCGACGGGCGGATGCGCCGCGACGCGGTCGTGCAGCCCGACGAGCCCCGCGACCTTGCGTTCCTCGCGCTTCATCGCCTTCGGGAACGCGTAGCGCAGGCCTTCGATCAGCTGGAAGATCGACAGATCCACGTAACTGAGCGCGCTGCCGGCGATGTGCCCGCCTTTGTGCGGATTCTGCGCGAGCACGCGATCGAAGTAGCCGAGGAATTTCGGCAGCCGATGTTCGAGGAAATCGGCCGCGCGCTCGGCGGCTTCGGCCTTCTGGTCCTCGTAGTAAAGGCCGCTGCCGATCGGGTGATGCGTGTCATGGATCTCGGTGACGAAATCGGCGACGGTCAACTGAAGCTGATGCACCCACAGCCGGCCGGCTTCGTCGTCGGGCGCGAGCCCCAGCCGCGCGCCGAGAAACAGCAGGATGTTCGCGGCCTGCCCGACGACCATGTCGCCGGCCTTCAGGAACGGCGGCGCGAACGGCACGCATTCGGCCTTCGTGCTGTCCATCAGCCGCATCATCGCCGACACGCCCATGCCGCGCCCCGATTCGCGCGCGACGTCGACGTAGTCGGCCTCGGCCGCTTCGAGCGCGAGCCGCACGTACTCGCCGCGGCCCTGGATTTCGGGCCAGTAATAGAGTTCGTATCGCATGCAGTGCTCCTGTCCGGTCGATGCGTCGGGCGATGCCAGCATCGTGATGGCGGGAAGGGCGGCGCGCGCCGCCCGTTGCGAATAGACAGTCTAGGAGATCGTGCGGGAAGTGCGGTGCTTGCCGCGCATCACGCACCGCGCTCGTCGCGCTCGCCGCCTTCCGGGCCGTAGAAGAACACCCAGGTCGAGAAGTCGTCGGAGAAGCCGACGAAGCGGTGCGACGCGAATGCGGGGACGAACAGCACGTCGCCCGTCGCGACGCCGCATTCGCGCCCGTCCACGATGAACCGCGACGTGCCGGCGGCGATCACGTAGACCTCGTCGCGCGTGTGCGGCGTCTGCAGATCCTCGCCGCGCGGCCGGTACAGCTCGATGTCGAGCGTGCCGTGTCGAAACAGCGTCGTGAACA
Source organism: Burkholderia sp. Bp9015 (assembly GCF_003853505.1). Taxonomy (NCBI): domain Bacteria; kingdom Pseudomonadati; phylum Pseudomonadota; class Betaproteobacteria; order Burkholderiales; family Burkholderiaceae; genus Burkholderia; species Burkholderia sp. Bp9015. The sequence goes on along the minus strand of NZ_QTPZ01000007.1, from coordinate 156,687 downwards.
GCGTGCCTTCATCGTCGAGGCGGGCGAGCGATTCGTTGATGCCGAGCTTCATCGTCGTGGGCTCCGGGTTACGGATCGTGGGAACGAGGGCATGCGGGTTGCACCATCGTAGCGCGAAATCCGCAGCTCGGCCGGCGGTGCGCGACCCTGCCTGCGAATCGCGTCGCGCGCCATCGATGAAACGGCGGCACCACGATCTCACCACCGATGAAACGAATCGGTCCGCCGGTGAAACGGCGCGGCGATCGTCGGCATGTGTGCGACAGCTTCACCGCAATTTAATAAACGCGCACTACGATCGCGCATCGTCAATCGACGGAGCGTCGTGCTGCGTTTCACGCTTCGACGCTGCCGCCCGTCGCGGATCTCCGCGATTCGCCAGATTGCCATTTCCCGTGACCCCGCGAATTTCACCGCCGCGCGATGCCGCCGCATGCGATTCGCATTGTTTCGTATTTCTTATGAATTCGAATGCATCGACTGCTTCACGCAGAAAATTCCTTGCCGCCGCACCCGGCATCGCGGCGGCGCCGCTGTTGAGCGCATGCGGTGGCGACGACGTCGCATCGGCGCCGCTCACCGATGCGGCGCTGGCCGCGCAGATGTCCGCGAAGCTGAACGCCCAGCTCGGCGATGCGGCGACGGTCGACGCGATCCTGCCCGCGCTGACCGATGTCGGCTTCACCTGGGACCTGCCGACGGTGCCGGCCGCGCAGATCGGCGCGATCGTCGCGTACAGCTTCGGCAATCGCCCGAACGCCGCGAGCGGCAACACGTCGAGCACGGGCGGCAACCAGTCCGCGTTGCCCGATCCGGGGCCCGTCAATGAAGCGCTCGCGGACGCCGTGTACCGCATCCGCCAGCTGAAGCCGGTCAAGGTCTACGCGCAGTGGGAAATCGCGCGCTTTCTCGTGTCGAAATACGGGATGGGCGCCGACGTGCTGTCGTCGGTCGAGCCGGTGATCGCGAGCGACGGCACGATCGTGTACCTGAGCACGGCCGGCGTCGCGGCCGAGGCGGTTACGCGCGCGGGCGGCGCGGCTGCGATGGGCACCGTCGCGGTGGTCGGCCATCGCGACCATGCGAAGCGCTGCATCCAGACCTCGCAGCAGGCCGGCATGAAGGCGGCCGCCGTCGCCGAGGTGCCGCTCCCGACCGTGTACGACCCGCAATCGGGCCAGCCGTGGACGCGCAACCGCAGCCTCTACCTCGTGCACGACATGTATGCGCAGATGCTGAGCCGCGCGATCGCCGCGACGATGCAGGCGTTTCCGAAGGGCTGACGTCTGCCGTTCTCCACTCGAATCTCATGACCATGACGACCCGCCGCCAGCTCCTCGCTTCCTCTTCGCTGCTCGCTGCATCGTGCGCCGCCGTCGCGCCCGCGCGCGCGAGCGGTGCTCCCGTGTCCGATGCGGAACTCCAGCGCCAGATGCTCGGCAAGCTGACCGACGAACTGAACGATCGCGCGACCGCGGCCGACGAGACCGGCTACCTGCTCGACACGTTGTTCTCATGGACGCCGCCGGGCGTCGATGCGGCCGCCATCAACACGATCGCCGCGTTCGGCTTCGGCAGCCGCGCGGGCGCGTCCGGTGCCGCGCCCGTCCCGGGCCCGGTGAACGAGGCGATCGCCGATGCGGTGTTCCAGCTTCGGCAAAAGGCCGCGGCGCCGATTTACGCGCAGCAGGAAGTCGCGAGCGTGCTCGCGTCGAAGTACGGACTGACGGCCGGCGTGACGTCGATCGCGACGCGGGCGCCGGCCGCCGGCAGCCCGATCCCGACCCCCGACGGCGTCGTCGCCGCGATCGTCCGACAGGCCGGCTCGGCCGCGGCGCTCGGCAAGGTCGGCATCGTCACGCATCGGGATCAGGCGTCGCTCGCCGTGCGCGTGTCGAGCGCTGCGGGAATGCAGGCCGCGGTACCGGCCGGGCTGACGCTGCCGGTGTTCTACGACAGCGCCGCGCAATTGCCTGCATTGCGGCGTCGCGATCTCTACCTGCTGAGCAGCGCGGGCGTGCAGCTCGGCATGCTGCGGCTCGCGCTGATCAACCGCGAATACCCGAACGGCTGACGTTCCCCGTTTGGCTGGTAATGCCGATACAGGTATTGACACTACCAGCCAAACCACTGTTTTTAATGGGTTTTTTCGCGCCGCGCCCGCGCCGCGGCGCGTTCTGCGTGGCATAATCGACCGCATCCGCAAGGCTTGTAGTCACAACGACCCCGCATACCCATGGCACAGACTCTCTACGACAAACTGTGGAATACCCACGTCGTCCACACCGAGGACGACGGCACGGCATTGCTCTACATCGACCGTCAGCTGCTGCACGAAGTCACGAGCCCGCAGGCGTTCGAAGGGCTGAACGTCGCGCACCGCCCGGTGTGGCGCATCAGCGCGAACCTGGCCGTGTCGGACCACAACGTCCCGACCACGGATCGAAGCCACGGCATCGCCGATCCGGTCTCGAAGCTGCAGGTCGACACGCTCGACGCGAACTGCGATGCGTTCGGCATCACGCAGTTCAAGATGAACGACGTGCGTCAGGGCATCGTGCACATCATCGGGCCGGAGCAGGGCGCGACGCTGCCGGGCATGACGATCGTCTGCGGCGACTCGCACACGTCGACGCACGGCGCGTTCGGCGCGCTCGCGCACGGCATCGGCACGTCGGAAGTCGAGCACGTGCTCGCGACGCAAACCTTGCTGCAGAAAAAGAGCAAGAACATGCTCGTGAAGGTCGAGGGCACGCTGCCGCGCGGCTGTACCGCGAAGGACATCGTGCTCGCGATCATCGGCAAGATCGGCACGGCCGGCGGCACGGGCTACGCGATCGAATTCGGCGGCTCGACGATCCGCGCGCTGACGATGGAAGGCCGGATGACCGTCTGCAACATGGCGATCGAAGCCGGCGCGCGCGCGGGCATGGTCGCGGTCGACGACACGACGATCGACTACCTGAAGGGTCGTCCGTTCGTGCCGACTGGCGCGGAATGGAACCAGGCCGTCGAGTACTGGCGCGAATTCAAGTCCGACGAAGGCGCGCAGTTCGACCGCGTCGTCGAGCTGAACGCGGCCGAGATCGTCCCGCAGGTCACGTGGGGCACGTCGCCGGAAATGGTCACGTCGATCGACGGTCGCGTGCCGGACCCCGAGCGCGAGAAGGATCCGGTCAAGCGCGACGCGATGGAGCGCGCGCTGGCCTACATGGCGCTCGAGCCGAACACGCCGATCGAGTCGATCAAGGTCGACAAGATCTTCATCGGTTCGTGCACGAACGCGCGCATCGAAGATATCCGCGCAGCCGCCTACGTCGTGAAGAAGCTGAACCGCCGCATTGCGTCGAACGTGCGGCTCGCGATGGTCGTGCCGGGCTCGGGCCTCGTGAAGGCGCAGGCCGAGCGCGAAGGGCTCGACAAGGTGTTCACCGACGCGGGCTTCGAATGGCGCGAGCCGGGCTGCTCGATGTGCCTCGCGATGAACGCCGACCGGCTCGAGCCGGGCGAGCGCTGCGCGTCGACGTCGAACCGCAACTTCGAAGGCCGGCAAGGCGCGGGCGGTCGCACGCACCTCGTGAGCCCCGCGATGGCGGCGGCGGCGGCGATCGAAGGCCATTTCGTCGACATTCGCCAGCTGGGGTAACGCGTGACGGCATCGAAGCTCATCGCGCGGCTGGTGGCCGCGCTGGCGCTCGCGGGGCTGGGCTTCGGCCTCGCGGGCTGCAATACCGTCCGAGGCTTCGGCCAGGACGTCAACGCCGCCGGCAATGCGCTGCAGCGCGCCGCGGACTGACGCCCACCGAGAATTTGTCGATGTGCGCCGGCTGAATGCCGGCCCTCCAACCGGATAGACGGATCATGGAAAAATTCACTGTACATACCGGCGTCGTGGCGCCGCTCGATCGCGAGAACGTCGACACCGACGCGATCATCCCGAAGCAGTTCCTGAAGTCGATCAAGCGCACGGGCTTCGGTCCGAACGCGTTCGACGAATGGCGTTACCTCGACCACGGCGAGCCGGGCCAGGACAACTCGAAGCGCCCGCTGAACCCGGACTTCGTGCTGAATCAGCCGCGCTACCAGGGCGCATCGGTGCTGCTGGCACGCAAGAACTTCGGCTGCGGCAGCTCGCGCGAGCACGCGCCGTGGGCGCTGCAGCAGTACGGCTTCCGCGCGATCATCGCGCCGAGCTTCGCCGACATCTTCTTCAACAACTGCTACAAGAACGGGCTGTTGCCGATCGTGCTGACCGAGCAGCAGGTCGATCACCTGTTCAACGACACGTATGCGTTCAACGGCTATCAGCTGACGATCGACCTCGATGCGCAGGTCGTGCGCACGGGCGACGGCCGCGAGTATGCGTTCGACATCACCGCGTTCCGCAAGTACTGCCTGCTGAACGGTTTCGACGACATCGGCCTGACGCTGCGTCACGCGGACAAGATCCGCCAGTTCGAAGCCGAGCGGCTCGCGAAGCAGCCGTGGCTCAACAACAAGCTGGTCGGCTGAGATTGCCTCCGGGCGGGCGCGCATGACGCGCGCTCGCCGACCTGCCACCCATACCTATCCAGTCAGGAATAACGCATGAAGATTGCAGTGCTGCCCGGCGACGGCATCGGTCCGGAAATCGTCAACGAAGCGGTCAAGGTGCTGAACGCCCTCGACGAAAAGTTCGAGCTCGAGCGGGCGCCGGTTGGCGGCGCGGGCTACGAGGCGAGCGGTCATCCGTTGCCGGACGCGACGCTGAAACTCGCGAAGGAAGCCGACGCGATCCTGTTCGGCTCGGTCGGCGACTGGAAGTACGACTCGCTCGAGCGCGCGCTGCGCCCCGAGCAGGCGATCCTCGGGCTGCGCAAGCATCTCGAGCTGTTCGCGAACTTCCGTCCGGCGATCTGCTATCCGCAGCTCGTCGATGCGTCGCCGCTGAAGCCGGAACTGGTCGCGGGCCTCGACATCCTGATCGTGCGCGAACTGAACGGCGACATCTACTTCGGCCAGCCGCGCGGCGTGCGCGCGGCACCGGACGGCCCGTTCGCCGGCGCGCGCGAAGGCTTCGACACGATGCGCTACTCGGAACCGGAAGTGCGCCGCATCGCACACGTCGCGTTCCAGGCCGCGCAAAAGCGCGCGAAGAAGCTGCTGTCGGTCGACAAGTCGAACGTGCTGGAGACGTCGCAGTTCTGGCGCGACGTCATGATCGACGTGTCGAAGGAATACGCGGACGTCGAGCTGTCGCACATGTACGTCGACAACGCGGCGATGCAGCTCGCGAAGGCGCCGAAGCAGTTCGACGTGATCGTGACCGGCAACATGTTCGGCGACATCCTGTCGGATGAAGCGTCGATGCTGACGGGCTCGATCGGCATGCTGCCGTCGGCGTCGCTCGACAAGAACAACAAGGGTCTGTACGAGCCGTCGCACGGTTCGGCGCCGGACATCGCGGGCAAGGGCATCGCGAATCCGCTGGCGACGATCCTGTCGGCCGCGATGCTGCTGCGCTATTCGCTGAATCGCGCGGAGCAGGCCGATCGCATCGAGCGCGCCGTGAAAACGGTGCTCGAACAAGGCTACCGCACCGGCGACATCGCGACGCCGGGCTGCCAGCAGGTCGGCACGGCGGCGATGGGCGACGCGGTGGTCGCCGCGCTGTAAGCGCGCGGCAAGGCAACAGGCAGTCAAGATAGAAAAGGGCGCGAACGGGCCGCGAAATCGGCCGGTTCGCGCGCGGTTGGCCGTTGTGCGGGCAACCGGCTTTGTGTAGACTCGAACGATGGCGCTGATTTCCCTGATCTCCCCGGTCCTGAAACTCCACGGCAACACTGCCCGTGCGGGTGCGCGCGCCATCGTCATCACGAAAACCATTACCACGAAAACGATCATTAAACGCTGATCGCCGTCGTGCCCGCCTGTTTCCCCGCGCGGTCACGCGGGGACGGAAATGGCGGGGAAGCTCCATTCAAGCAAAGGGTTAGTCATGAACGTAGGTCTCGTAGGTTGGCGCGGCATGGTCGGCAGCGTGCTGATGCAGCGCATGCAGGAAGAAGGTGATTTCGACCTGATCGAACCGGTGTTTTTCAGCACCAGCAACACGGGCGGCAAGGCGCCGTCGTTCGCGAAAAACGAGACTACGCTCAAGGACGCGACCAACGTCGACGAGCTGAAGAAGTGCGACGTGATCATCACGTGCCAGGGCGGCGACTACACGAACGACGTGTTCCCGAAGCTGCGCGCGGCCGGCTGGAACGGCTACTGGATCGATGCGGCCTCGTCGCTGCGGATGAACGACGACGCGGTCATCATCCTTGATCCGGTCAACCTCGACGTGATCAAGGACGCGCTCGTCAAGGGCACGAAGAACTTCGTCGGCGGCAACTGTACGGTCAGCCTGATGCTGATGGCGCTCGGCGGCCTGTTCCGCGAGAACCTCGTCGACTGGATGACGGCGATGACCTACCAGGCCGCATCGGGCGCGGGCGCGCAGAACATGCGTGAACTGCTGTCGCAGATGGGCACGCTGCACGGTTCGGTGCAGGAGCAACTCGCCGATCCGGCTTCCGCGATTCTCGACATCGACCGCCGCGTGCTCGCGACGATGAACAGCGACGCGATGCCGACGAGCCACTTCGGCGTGCCGCTCGCCGGCTCGCTGATCCCGTGGATCGACAAGGATCTCGGCAACGGGATGTCGAAGGAAGAGTGGAAGGGCGGCGCGGAAACCAACAAGATCCTCGGCAAGCCGGCCATGGGCGAGCCGGGCTCGATCCCGGTCGACGGCCTGTGCGTGCGGATCGGCGCGATGCGCTGCCACTCGCAGGCGCTGACGATCAAGCTGAAGAAGGACGTCCCGCTCGACGAAATCAACGGCATCCTCGCGTCGGCGAACGACTGGGTGAAGGTCGTGCCGAACGAGCGCGAAGCGTCGATGCGCGACCTGTCGCCGGCGAAGATCACCGGCACGCTGACGGTGCCGGTCGGTCGCCTGCGCAAGCTCGCGATGGGTGGCGAATACCTGTCGGCGTTCACGGTCGGCGACCAGCTGCTGTGGGGCGCGGCCGAGCCGCTGCGCCGCATGCTGCGCATCCTGCTCGACAAGTAAGTCGGGCCGCGCCGCGCGCGGTGCGCGCGTGACGCGAAACGCCTGCCAGCCCTTCGCGGGGCGGCAGGCGTTTTTTTGTCCGGCGTCAGGTCTTGTGCGGACCGCCCATTGCGCGGAAGTCCCGAACCGCTCGCGCGGCCGGGGCTTTTCCTGCATCGCCATCCTTTGGCACGAGGAATCGATGCGACGCGAAGTACAAGGAGGGGCCGAATTCGTTCCGGAACCCGATGCCGTCGTCCGGTTTTTCATCGATTGATGATCCTCTTTTGACAAAACCGGCGCGTGCGATTCTGTGCCCGGATCGGCGATGCCTTCGCGCGATTCGCGCACCGACGGCCCGACGCGGTCGGCCGTAAGGTCGCGGCGCAGGCGCGGACGGCCGCATCCGCAGGCGACGAATTCGGCCGGAACGCGATCGTGTGAAGTAAACTATGCGGTTACGACGCGCAGAGCCGCCCAAAGCGTCGCGTTCTGCGCGACGCTTTTGCATTTCTGCGGCGACTTTATTGACGCTTCCCTACGCGAATCCGAGCCGCGCCCGCGCGCGGCGATAGAGCCTACGATGTCCCGAATTTCCTTGTTTCCGCGTCAGTCCCGTCTGGCGCGCGCCGTGCGTGGCGCGCTGGCGATCCTGGCGCTCGGCGCGGCCGCTTCGGCCTGGGCGGCCGGTTCCGGCGAGCTGCCGGCGTCTGCCGCCGGCGGTGCCGCGCCGCTCAACGTGACGGTCCAGCCGGGCCAATCGTTGAACGACCTCGCGAAAGCCGCGACGCAATCGCACGATCCGGGCGTGCTCGCGCGCGCCGGCCGCGCGCTGTTCGACGCCAATCCGCAGGCGTTCATGAAGCACGACCCGAGCCGCCTGAAAGTCGGCGCGACGCTGACGGTGCCGGCGCTCGATGCGACCGGCGCGGCGCTCGTGCCGGCTGCTGCGTCGGGCACGGCGGCGGTCGCGCAGCATGGCGCGTCGGCGCCGCATCCTGGGTCGGCCGTGCAAACCGCGCCGGCCGTATCGGCCGCGCATACGGCGCCGGTCAGCGGGGCGAGCGTCACGGTTGCAGCCGGGGCAGCGGCAGGCGCGTCGGCTTCGAGCGGCGCGTCCGCCGCGCACGGCGCGTCGACGGTCGAATCCGTCCAGTCGCCAGCGGCTGCGGCCGGCGCAAGCGGGCCGCACGTGTGGAACGGCGCGATCCAGTCCGCACCGTCGTCCGCCAGCGAGGCCGTGACGCAGGCCGGACCGGGCGGTGCGGCTCAAGGGATGCACGAACCGTCTGCAGCAGCGCCCGTCGCGGGTGCGTCGCAGCCGCGGCCGTCGAGCCTGCAGCAATTGCTCGCGCTGAAGAACCGCGTGCTGATGGAACTGCAGAAGCACGGGATCGGGAAGCCGGCCGCCACGAACAACGTTGCACCGGCGCCGGCGCCCGCTGCGCCGCGTCCCGCTGCGAACGGCACGAACGGCACGAACGGCACGAACGGCACGAACGGCACGAACGGCACGAACGGCGCGAACGGCGCGAATGATGCGGCGGCGTCAGCTGCCGCGTCGTCGTCGGCTGCGAGCGAAGCGTCGTCCGGCGTGGCCGCGAGTGCGGTGCAGCCGGCCGTGCCGGCGGCGACCGCCGCGCCTGCACGCGGTTCGGAACAGATCGACTGGCGTCCGGCCGCAGCGGCCGGCGCCGCCGTGGTCGTGCTGGCGGCCGGTTTTGCGTGGCGCAAGCGCCGGAAAGCGCGGCCGACCGACGAAACCGCACCGGCATCCGGCGGGACGGCTGTTGCCGACGGCGGTGCATCGTCGTCGCCGGTCGCATCCACCGAGCCAGTGCAGCCGATTCTCCCCGAGACGCCGTTGGCCCGCGACGCGGCCGCCGATCTGAGTCTAGTCACGGCCGCGGCCGCAGCGGCGGAGACGTTCGAGACGCACGAACCCGAAATCCCGTCGCCGTCGGAAACGGCGAAGCCGCACGACGTTCAGGCGGAAGCATCGTCCGCGCGCATCGCACCCGACAGCGAAGCAACGCCGGCCCCGCACGACGAGAAGCCTGTCGCGGAACCGGCCGCGGACGAGCCGCTCGTCACGCCCGCCGCAGCACCCGCGACGAACGACGCGCAGCACGCAGCGCTGATGCAGAACGCGATCAGCGCGCTCAACAGCCTCGACATGCCGCTGCCGCCGCGTACGGCCGATGAGCCGTCCGCACGGGAAGGGCCAGCCGAAGGCGGGCAAATCGCAACTAACGGTCAATCCGCCGCGCACCCGCCAGTTGGCGCGACCGATCCGTCCCCGCAACATCCGGCCGACCACGACGACGAGTTCGACTGGGATCCGGACGCGGCAACGCCTGCCTCTCACCCGGGCGGTGCCGCCGCGCCGTCGTCGCTGCCGCCGCTCGGCGTCGCGCAGTTCGGCGCGCTGAAGCTGGATTTCGATCTCGACCTGCCGTCCGCGCCGGGTGCCGTGCTGCCCGCGCTGACGCCGGAGGAACTCGCCCGCATCGCCCGCAACAAGCTGGATCTCGCGTCGGAGTACGTGCAACTGGGCGATCTGTCTGGCGCGCGCACGCTGCTGCAGGAAGTGGTCGACGCGAACGACGCCGCCACGCGCGACGATGCGCGTGCGCTGCTCGCGAAACTCGCGGAAGAGGCGTGATGCGGATCGCGCTCGGGATTCAGTACGACGGCGCCGCTTTCTGCGGCTGGCAGGCGCAGCCGCACGGCAAGACCGTGCAGGATGCGCTCGAGCGCGCACTCGGCGCGTTCGCATGCGTGCCGCTGCACACGACGGTCGCGGGGCGGACCGACACGGGCGTGCACGGGCTCGGACAGGTCGTGCATTTCGATACGGAGCTCGATCGCGCGGATTTCTCGTGGGTGCGCGGCACCAACGCATTTCTGCCGCCGACCGTGTCCGTGCAGTGGGCGAAGCCGATGCCGGACGCGTTCCACGCGCGTTTCTCGGCGTTCGAACGCACGTACTACTACGCGCTGTACGTGCATCCCGTGCGCTCGCCGATGCTGGCCGGCCGCGCGGGCTGGATCCACACGCCGCTCGACGACGACGCGATGCGCGCGGCCGCCGCGCATCTGATCGGCGAGCACGACTTCTCGTCGTTCCGGTCGTCGGAATGCCAGTCGAAGACGCCGGTCAAACACCTGTACCAGATCGACGTGCGGCGCGCGGGCCACTTCATTCATTTCCGCTTCCGCGCGAACGCGTTCCTGCACCACATGGTGCGCAACCTGATGGGCTGCCTCGTCGCGGTGGGGCGCGGCCGCTATCCGGCCGACTGGCTCGCCGACGTGCTGGCCGGGCGCGATCGCAATCTCGCGGCGCCCACGTTCATGGCCGACGGGCTGTACCTCGCCCATGTCGGCTACCCGGCGGAATTCGCCGTCCCGCCCGCGCAGCTCGGCAGCGTGCCGTGGAGCAGCGTCTGGGCCGATCTGGACCCACAACCATGACGGATCACGCCGTGTCTTCTTCGATCTCTGCCGCGGCCGGCCTCGCGCCGCGCACGCGCATCAAGCTGTGCGGCCTGTCGCGCCCCGAGGACGTGCTGCATGCCGCCGCGCTCGGCGCCGACGCGATCGGCCTCGTGTTCTATCCGAAGAGCCCGCGCGCGGTGTCGATCGCGCTGGCGGCCGAACTCGCGAGCCTCGCGCCGCCGTTCGTGTCGGTGGTCGGGCTGTTCGTGAACGCGACCGAAGCGGAGATCGAGGCGGTCGTGCGCGACGTGCCGCTCACGATGCTGCAATTGCACGGCGACGAGACGCCCGAGCAGTGCGACGCCCTCGGCCGCGCGGCGCGCCTGCCGTGGTTGCGCGCGGTGCGCGTCGGCCCCTCGACGCAGCCGGCCGATTTGGTAGAATCGGCTCTTCATTATTCGAAAGCGCGCGGCTTCCTGTTCGACACCTTGGTGCCGGACTACGGTGGTAGCGGCAAGGTCTTCGATTGGTCTCTTATTCCCGCAGAGCTCGCGCATCGGGCCGTTTTGAGTGGTGGCTTGAGCGCGCAAAACGTCGGTGATGCGATTCGCCAGTTGCGTCCGTTTGCTGTCGATGTCTCGAGTGGCATCGAAGTGGAGGGCGCGAAGGGCGTGAAGGATCACGCCCGGATGGCGGCGTTCGTACGCGCGGTGCGCGAAGCGGACGCCGGGTGATGCAAGAAGGTGCGGCCCCGACAGCGGGGCGCACCGACCGATCGAGAGTGACACCATGTACAACCTTCCTGATGATCGCGGCCACTTCGGCCCGTATGGCGGCGTGTTCGTCGCCGAAACGCTGATTCACGCGCTGGACGAACTGCGCACGGCGTATGAAAAATTCCGGAACGACCCCGATTTCGTCGCCGAGTACGAGCGCGAACTGAAGTACTTCGTCGGCCGTCCGTCGCCGATCTATCACGCGCAGCGCTGGAGCGAGACGCTCGGCGGCGCGCAGATCTACCTGAAGCGCGAGGACCTGAACCACACCGGCGCGCACAAGATCAACAACGTGATCGGCCAGGCGCTGCTCGCGAAGCGGATGGGCAAGAAGCGCGTGATCGCCGAGACCGGCGCCGGCCAGCACGGCGTCGCGACGGCGACGATCTGCGCGCGCTTCGGCATGGAGTGCATCGTCTACATGGGCGCCGAGGACGTGCGCCGCCAGGCCGCGAACGTCTACCGGATGAAGCTGCTCGGCGCGACGGTCGTGCCGGTCGAATCGGGTTCGCGCACGCTGAAGGACGCGCTGAACGAAGCGATGCGCGATTGGGTCACGAACATCGAAAGCACGTTCTACATCATCGGCACGGTCGCGGGCCCGCACCCGTATCCGGCGATGGTGCGCGACTTCCAGCGCGTGATCGGCGACGAGTGCAAGGTGCAGATGCCGGAACTCGCCGGCCGGCAGCCGGACGCGGTGATTGCGTGCGTCGGCGGCGGCTCGAACGCGATGGGCATCTTCTATCCGTACATCGACGATGCTTCCGTGCAGCTGATCGGCGTCGAAGCGGCCGGCGACGGCCTCGACACCGGCCGTCACGCGGCGTCGCTGATCGCCGGCAGCCCCGGCGTGCTGCACGGCAACCGCACGTACCTGCTGCAGGACGACAACGGCCAGATCATCGAGACGCATTCGGTGTCGGCCGGCCTCGACTATCCGGGCGTCGGCCCCGAGCACGCATGGCTGAAGGACAGCGGCCGCGCGCAGTACGTGCCGATCACCGACGACGAGGCGCTGAAGGCGTTCCACGACTGCTGCCGGATCGAGGGGATCATCCCCGCGCTCGAGTCGAGCCACGCGATCGCGTACGGCGTGAAGCTCGCGCCGACGTTGCCGAAGGACAAGATCCTGCTCGTCAACCTGTCGGGCCGCGGCGACAAGGACATGCACACGGTCGCCGAGCGATCGGGCATCGCGCTCTGACCCCGACCGATGCGTGACCTGATCGAACAACCGGGCGGCGGCGCCGCGAGCGAAGCGGAGGCGGTGCAGCCTGCCGTCGCCGTGCCGCGCGCACGACCGTCCGGGATCGAGCTGCACAACCGCGATTTCATGACCGAAGCCGCGCGCCTGCCGGATGCGTCGATCGACCTGATCGTCGCCGATCCGCCGTACGGGCTCGGCAAGGACTACGGCAACGACTCGGACAAGCGTTCGGGCGACGATTTCCTCGCGTGGACGCGCGAGTGGCTCGAGCTCGCGATTCCGAAGCTCAAGCCGAGCGGGTCGATGTACATCTTCTGCACGTGGCAGTACGCGCCGGAAATCTTCAGCTTCCTGAAGACGAAGCTCACGATGGTCAACGAGATCATCTGGGACCGGCGCGTGCCGAGCATGGGCGGCACGACGCGCCGTTTCACGTCGGTGCACGACAACATCGGCTTTTTCGCGGTTTCCAAAGCGTATTACTTCGATCTCGATCCGGTCCGCATCCCGTACGACGCCGACACGAAGAAGGCCCGCTCGCGCAAGCTGTTCGAAGGCAGCAAGTGGCTGGAGATGGGCTACAACCCGAAGGACGTCTGGTCGGTCTCGCGCCTGCATCGGCAGCACGCGGAGCGCGTCGATCATCCGACCCAGAAGCCGCTGGAAATCATCGAGCGGATGGTGCTCGCAAGCTGCCCGCCGGGCGGCCGCGTGCTCGATCCGTTCATGGGCAGCGGCACGACCGCGGTGGCCTGCGCACGGCAGGGGCGCGACTTCGTCGGCTACGAGATCAACGAAAGTTATTGCGCGATCGCGCATGAGCGCGTGAGCGCGCTCGTCGCGCCGGCGTGCGCGTGAGTCGCGCCGCCGAGTCGCCGATCGCATCAAGGAAAATTGCCATGTCCTCCCGTATCCAGCAGACCTTCGCCGCACTCGCCGAACAAGGCCGCAAGGGCCTGATCCCGTTCATCACGGCCGGCGACCCCGATCCCGCGAAGACCGTCGAATTCATGCACGCGCTCGCCGAAGGCGGCGCCGACGTGATCGAGCTCGGCGTGCCGTTCTCGGACCCGATGGCCGACGGCCCCGTGATCCAGCGCTCGTCGGAACGCGCGCTCGCGCGCGGCGTCACGCTGAAGAGCGTGCTCGCCGACGTGAAGCGCTTCCGCGAGACCGACCAGAAAACCCCCGTCGTGCTGATGGGCTATGCGAACCCGATCGAGCGGATGGGCGTCGACGCGTTCGCGGCCGAAGCGCAGGCGGCGGGCGTCGACGGCGTGCTCGTCGTCGACTATCCGCCCGAGGAAGCGGGCGTGTTCGCCGAGAAAATGCGTGCCGCGCAGATCGATCCGATCTTCCTGCTCGCGCCGACGTCGACCGACGAACGCATCGCAGACGTGGGCAAGATCGCGAGCGGCTACGTGTACTACGTGTCGCTCAAGGGCGTGACCGGCGCCGGAAATCTGGATGTTTCGAGCATTGCGGGTAAAATCCCGGCCATCAAGTCGCGCGTGCCGGTTCCGGTGGGCGTCGGCTTCGGCATCCGCGACGCCGAAACGGCGCGCGCGGTGGCCGAAGTGTCGGACGCCGTCGTGATCGGCAGCCGCCTGGTGCAGCTGCTCGAGAGCACCGCGCCGGAGGGCGCCGCCGCCGCGCTGAAGACTTTCATCGCCGAGCTGCGCGCCGCCCTGGACGGCGCCGGCAACACGGCGCGATAAACACAACACAGGAAGCGGGAACGGGCCGGTCGGCCCGCCCCGCCACGGAACAGGAAACCATACGATGAGCTGGCTCGACAAACTGTTGCCGCCGAAGATCAAGCAGACCGACCCGAAAAGCCGCAAGGGCATTCCGGAGGGCCTGTGGGTCAAGTGCCCGTCCTGCGAGGCCGTGCTGTACCGCAACGACGTGGACGCGAACCTGCACGTGTGCCCGAAGTGCGATCACCACATGCGCATCGGCGCGCGCGAGCGCCTCGACGGGCTGCTGGATCCGGAAGGCCGCTATGAAATCGGCCAGGAAATCGTGCCGGTCGACTCGCTGAAGTTCAAGGACAGCCGCAAGTACCCCGATCGTCTGAAGGAAGCGATGGACGAGACGGGCGAGACCGACGCGATGGTCGTGATGGGCGGTGCGATCCACACGCTGCCCGTCGTCGCGGCCTGCTTCGAGTTCTCGTTCATGGGCGGCTCGATGGGCTCGGTCGTCGGCGAGCGCTTCGCGCGCGGCGCGCAGAACGCGCTGGAGCAGCAGGTGCCGTTCATCTGCTTTACCGCTTCGGGCGGCGCCCGGATGCAGGAAAGCCTGCTGTCGCTGATGCAGATGGCCAAGACCACCGCGATGCTGACCAAGCTGGCCGAAGCCAAGCTGCCGTTCATTTCGGTGCTGACCGACCCGACGATGGGCGGCGTGTCGGCGAGCTTCGCGTTCCTCGGCGACGTCGTGATCGCCGAGCCGAAGGCGCTGATCGGCTTCGCCGGCCCGCGCGTGATCGAGCAGACGGTTCGCGAAAAGCTGCCGGAAGGCTTCCAGCGCGCGGAATTCCTGCTGAAGACGGGCGCGATCGACATGATCGTCGACCGCCGCAAGATGCGCGACGAGATCGCGCAACTGCTCGCGCTGCTGCAGCGACAGCCGGCCGACGCGCTGGCCTGATTGGCGCGGCGTTGTGAACTGCGCGCGTCGCCCGGCTGAACCGCCGGGCGGCGCGTTTCGTTTTTTGGCGTAGTGGCGGTACCGATTCAGATTTGATCCGATGAGCACTTTTCCCACTCTCGACGCGTGGCTTTCGCATCTCGAACGCGCGCACCCGGTCGGCATCGACATGGGCCTCACCCGCATCGGGCAGGTCAAGGCGGCGCTGCAGCTCGAATTCACGTGCCCCGTGATCACGGTCGGCGGCACGAACGGCAAGGGTTCGACCTGCGCGTTCCTCGAGGCGATCCTCGTTCACGCGGGCTACAAGGTCGGCTGCCACACGTCGCCGCACCTGCTCGAATTCGGCGAGCGTGCGCGCGTGAACGGCCAGCAGGTCAGCGACGCCGAGCTGCTGCCGCACTTCGAAGCCGTCGAAGCGGCGCGCACGTCGCTGCCGGAGCCGGTGTCGCTCACGTACTTCGAATTCACGACGCTCGCGATCCTGCACCTGTTCGCGTCGCGCGGGCTCGATGCGGTGATCCTCGAAGTCGGCCTCGGCGGCCGGCTCGACGCGGTCAACATCATCGATACCGATTGCGCGATCGTCACGAGCATCGACATCGACCATACCGAATACCTCGGCGACACGCGCGAGAAGATCGCGTTCGAGAAGGCGGGGATCTTCCGCGCGGGCAAGCCGGCGATCTGCGGCGATCCCGCAGTGCCGAACACGCTGGTCGAGCATGCCGACGCGATCGGCGCCGACCTGTGGCTGGTCGGCCGCGATTTTCGCTACGAAGCGCAGCCGGGCGCGGAGCGCCAGCAATGGAGCTACCTCGGCCGCGAGAAGCGCTATCCGGCGCTCGCTTACCCGGCGCTGCGCGGTGCGAACCAGCTGATCAATGCATCGGCCGCGCTGGCCGCGCTCGAGGCGCTGCGCCCGGTGCTGCCGGTGTCCGCGCAGGACATCCGGCTCGGGCTCGCGAACGTCGAGCTGCCGGGGCGCTTCCAGGTGCTGCCCGGCAAGCCGGCGATCGTGCTGGACGTCGCGCACAACCCGCATGCGGCGGCCGTGCTCGAGCAGAATCTCGGTAACATGGGCTTCTTCCCGTACACGTACGCGGTGTTCGGCGCGATGCACGACAAGGACATCGACGGCGTGCTGCGGCACCTGAAGGGCGAGATCGACCACTGGTGCGTGACCGACCTGCCGCTGCCGCGCGCGGCGAGCGCGGAGCAGCTCGAAGCCGCGCTGCGCAAGGCCGGCGTGGAGGACGGGGCCGATTCGAGCGTGACGCGGTACGCGTCGCCCGCCGAAGCGTTTCGCGATGCACTAAAAAGAGCATCCGAGAATGATAGAATCGTGGTTTTCGGCAGTTTCCATACGGTGGCGGGTGTGATGGCCTACCGGAAATCGCAGCAACACTGACTGAAGGGCAGTTTCGGACTCAGCCATTCATGGGAATTTTCTCGTTCGGCAAGAAAGACGACGACGCGCCCCCGCGGCGCGGCGGTCGTACCGGGGCCTCCCGGAACGTGCGCACGGAGCGCACTGAACGCGTCGAGCGGCGCACGCGCCGCACCGAGCGTCCGGAATCGGACGCGCTGCTCCTCGATCCGACCCTTCCTGAAAAGCAACGCGCCCGCCGGCGCCTCGTCGGCGCGATCGCGCTCGTCGTCGCCGCGGTGATCGTGCTGCCGATGGTGCTCGATTCGCACCCGAAGCCGGTGACGGACGACATCGCGATCGACATTCCGAACCGGCCCGCGCATCAGGCGGTCGCGCCGCGTGACGACGACGCGTCCGACGTGCAGGCGGGCGTCGCGCACGACGAGCCGCCGGCCTCCGACGCCGCGGTGGCGGCCGTTCCGGCCCCCGCGGAGAAGGACACGGCCAAGCCGGCCGCGAAGCCCGAACCCTCGACGACCACGGCGAGCGTGACGCCGCCGAAGCCCGCTGCGAAGCCGGCCGCGGCGGCGCCCGCACCCGCGGCGAAGCCGGCCGCGCCGAAGCCGGCGCCCGCGGCGGTCGCGAACGCAGACGCCGCGGCCGACAGCGGCGATGCGTCGTCGCCGGCGTCGCCGGCCGGTGCGCGTTTCGCGGTGCAGCTCGGCTCGTTCAAGGACGACGCAACGGCCCGTTCGTGGGCCACCAAGTTGAAATCGGCGGGCGTGCCCGCATATGTCGAGCATCGCAAGCAGGCGGACGGCAGCACGGCTAGCCAGCTGCGTGCCGGACCGTTTGCGGATCGCGCGGCGGCGTCCGCCGCGATCGCGAAGGTGCGCGAAGCCGGACTCACGCAGTAACGTGCGATGCTGACGGCTTTCGACTACGCTGTATTGGCGGTGATCGCGTTGTCTGCGCTGCGTGGCGCGTGGCGCGGTTTCGTTTCCGAGATTTTCGGGCTGATCGGCTGGATCGCGGCGATCGCGATCGCCGCCCGCTATGTCGGACTGGTGGTGCCGTATATCCCGGCGAACTGGCCGGGCGGCGCGCTGACGCAGTGGGTGATCGCGTTCGCGCTGATCGTGATCGGCGTCGTGTTCGTCGCGGGTGTCGCGAACGCGCTGTTGTCGCGGATCGCGCAGGCGACGGGCCTCGGCGGGGTCGATCGCTCGCTGGGCATGATGTTCGGGCTCGTCCGCGGCTGCGTGCTGGTGGTGCTGCTGGTCGCGGCGGCCGGGCTGACCGAATTGCCCAAACAGGATTTCTGGCGCAATGCGCTATTGCGTCCTTTCGCCGAACAGGGCGTGCACGAGCTGAAGCAGCTCCTGCCCGACGGCATGGCCCAGTATGTACGCGTGTGACGACGCGGCCGGGCAGGACGGAACCGATTTTGTCATCTTGAAGGACATGCCATGTGCGGCATCGTAGGTGTTATCTCCCAAGCCCCCGTCAATCAGCTGATCTATGACAGCCTGCTGCTGCTGCAGCATCGCGGTCAGGACGCAGCGGGCATCGCGACGGCGGACGGCAGCAATTTCCACATGTACAAGGCGAACGGCATGGTGCGCGACGTGTTCCGCACGCGCAACATGCGCAGCCTGCCCGGCACCTTCGGCATCGGCCAGGTCCGCTATCCGACGGCCGGTTCGGCGTCGAGCGAAGCCGAGGCGCAGCCGTTCTACGTGAACGCGCCGTTCGGGATCATCCTCGCGCACAACGGCAACCTGACGAACTGGGAACAGCTGAAGGACGAGATGTTCCGGATCGACCGCCGGCACATCAACACCAATTCCGACAGCGAAGTGCTGCTCAACGTGTTCGCGCACGAGCTGCAGCTGTCGACGACCGGCCTCGAACTCGATCCGGCCGCGTTGTTCAAGGCGGTCGAGGGCGTGCATCGCCGCCTGCAGGGCTCGTACGCGATCGTGTCGCTGATCGCCGGCTACGGCCTGGTCGCGTTCCGCGATCCGTTCGGCATCCGTCCGCTCTGCATCGGCAAGCTCGAGACCGAACACGGCACCGAATGGATGGTCGCGTCGGAGTCGGTGGCGGTCGAAGGCATCGGCTTCGAATTCGTGCGCGACGTGCAGCCGGGCGAAGCGATCTTCATCGACAAGGCCGGCAACTTCCACAGCCAGCAGTGCGCGGAGAACCCGACGCTGAATCCGTGCATGTTCGAATACGTGTATCTTGCACGTCCGGATTCGTGCCTCGACGGCGTGCCCGTCTACAACGTGCGCCTGCGCATGGGCGACTACCTCGCCGAGAAGATCAAGCGCGAGCTGCCGAACGTGCCGATCGACGTCGTGATGCCGATTCCCGATTCGTCGCGTCCGGCTGCGATGCAGGTCGCCGCGAAGCTCGGCGTCGAGTATCGCGAAGGCTTCTTCAAGAACCGCTACGTCGGCCGTACCTTCATCATGCCGGGCCAGGCCGTGCGCAAGAAGTCGGTGCGCCAGAAGCTCAATGCGATGAGCATCGAGTTCAAGGACAAGCACGTGCTGATCGTCGACGACTCGATCGTGCGCGGCACGACCTCGCACGAAATCGTGCAGATGGCGCGCGATGCGGGCGCGAAGTCGGTGATCTTCGCGTCGGCGGCGCCGCCCGTGAAGTTCCCGAACGTGTACGGCATCGATATGCCGACGCGCGGCGAGCTGGTTGCACACGGCCGCACCGACGAGGAAGTCGCGAAGATCATCGGTGCCGACCACCTGATCTATCAGGACGTCGACGACCTGCGCCGCGCGGTGCGCGACATCAACCCGAAGCTCGAGGGCTTCGAGGCGTCGTGCTTCGACGGCAACTACATCACCGGCGCCGTGACGCCCGAGTACCTCGACGCGATCGAGCGCGCCCGTCTCGCACCGGCGTCGCAGGCCGATCGCGACACGGCAGGCGACACCGCGCGTTCGCAGATGAACCTGCAGCTGTCGGTCGAGTGATGCCGGCGCACGCTTCGGATGAAGCGTGATAGGATGTGGCCTTGCGTCGATTTGATTCAGCTTGCGGACGCGGGGCGACTTCCCAAAACAGCTAAAGCGAAGGTCGGCGGCAGCCGGCCCGAGTCGATCGCTGTCGTACCGCACCGAAGCCCGCTGATGCCGACGCATAGCGGGCTTTTTGTTTTGGCCTGATTTTTGTGGCTGGGCGCGCGCCCGATGCACGACCCTCGGCGCGACCCCTCGAATACGGATAACGGAACATGGACGACTCCCTCAACTTCGACACGCTCGCCGTGCGCGCGGGCACGCTGCGCAGCGACTTCAACGAGCACTCGGAAGCGCTGTTCCTCACGTCGAGCTTCTGCTTCACGAGCGCGGCCGAGGCAGCCGAGCGCTTCGCGAATTCGGAAGACTATTTCACCTATTCGCGCTTCACGAACCCGACCGTCACCATGTTCCAGGATCGTCTCGCCGCGCTCGAAGGCGGCGAGGCCTGCATCGCGACGGCGTCGGGCATGGCCGCGATCATGTCGGTCGTGATGTCCGCGCTGCAGGCGGGCGATCACCTCGTCAGCTCGCGCAGCCTGTTCGGCTCGACGCTCGGGATGTTCTCACAGATCTTCAGCAAGTTCGGCATCACGACGACCTTCGTCGATCCGACCGACCTGAACGCCTGGCAGGAAGCGGTGCGGCCCGAGACGAAGATGTTCTTCCTCGAAACGCCGTCGAACCCGCTGACCGAACTCGCCGACATCGAGGCGATCGGCAAGATCGCGAAGGCCGCGAACGCGCTGTTCGTCGTCGACAACTGTTTCTGCAGCCCGGTGCTGCAGCAGCCGCTGAAGCTCGGCGCGGACGTCGTGATGCACTCGGCGACGAAGTTCCTCGACGGCCAGGGCCGCGTGCTCGGCGGCGCGCTGGTCGGCTCGAAGGAATTCATCATGGGCAAGGTGTTCCCGTTCGTGCGCAGCGCGGGCCCGACGCTGTCGGCGTTCAACGCGTGGGTGCTGCTGAAGGGGATGGAGACGCTGTCGCTGCGCGTCGAGAAGCAGTCGGCGAACGCGCTGGAAATCGCGCGCTGGCTCGATTCGCATCCTGCGGTCAAGCGCGTGTTCTATCCGGGGCTCGAATCGCATCCGCAGCATGAGCTGGCGAAGCGCCAGCAGAAGGCGGGCGGCGCGATCGTATCGTTCGAGCTGAAGGGCGACACGCCGGAGCAGCAGCGCGCGAACGCGTGGCGCGTGATCGACAGCACGAAGCTGGTCTCGATCACCGGCAACCTCGGCGACACGCGCACGACGATCACGCATCCGGCGACGACGACGCACGCGCGCATCACGCCGGAAGCGCGTGCGGCCGCGGGGATCACCGAAGGGCTGATCCGCCTCGCGGTCGGCCTGGAAAACGCGGGCGACCTGCGCAACGATCTCGCGCGCGGCCTCGAGGGCTGAGCGCGGCGACGCCGGTTTCAGGGCCGGCATGACGACGGGCCGCTCAGACAGGGCGGCCCGTTTTCTTTTCAGTCGGCGACGAACGCGTGTTGCGTTGCCGGAATCAGCCGGCCCGCGCGTCGCGCATCGCGTCCATCATCCAGCGCAAGGTTTCGTCGAGCGGCGTCACGGGCAACTCGCCCACCGCGCGCCGCAGCTTGTCGCGCGACCCGCTCAGGCTCTTTACTTCGTTATGCCGAACGAAGCGCGGATCGATCGTCACGTCGATCACGTAACCGGCGATTCGCGACAGCATCGCCAGCACCTCCTTCAGCGAATACGCGCGCTCCGAGCAGATGTTGAACGTCTCGCCGGCCGGCGCGGCTTCGAGCAGCTTCAGATAGGCGGCCGTTACGTCGCGCACGTCGGAGAAATCGCGGCTCACGTCGAGATTGCCGAGCGAGATGCGCGGCGCGTTGCGCGCATAGTGCGATACCAGCTTCGGCAGCAGATAGGCATCGTCCTGGCCGACGCCCGTGTAATTGAACGGCCGCGCGATCACGATCGGCAGGCGGTCGGCCCACAGCTTCGCCGCGTATTCCATCGCGAGCTTGCTGACCGCGTAGTCGTTCGCGGGCGCGGGCGCGACGCTTTCGTCGAGCACGCCGGCCGTCGAATTGCCGTAGATGTTCGCGCTGCTGGCGAGCAGCACCGCCGACGGGCGGCGGTCGAGGCCCGCGAGCGCGGCCAGCAGGTTGCGCGTGCCGACGATGTTGACCGCGTAGGTCTGCGACGGTTCGTCCTGCGCGACGTGCGCGCGCGCGGCGAGATGCACGACCGCATCGGGCCGCGCATCGGCGAGTGCCGCACGGGTCGCGTCCGCATCGAGCAGGTCGACCGGCAGCAGCGTGCAGTGGGCGAGCGCCGGATCGTCGGGCCGCGCCGCGCCGGGCGCCACGGTGCCCCACACGTCGTAGCCGGCCGCAGCGAGCCGCTGCGCCATGTAGCGGCCGGTGAAGCCCGCCAGGCCCGTGACGAACGCCCGGCGCGACGGGCGCCTGGCTTCAGTACGTGTCATGGTGCCGGTTCCGCGTCAGGTCCGCTTCGACCATCATCTGGCAGAGCTGTTCGAGCGTCGTCTCCGGCGCCCAGCCCAGCTTGGCTTTCGCCTTGTCGGCGGAGCCGATCAGCAGGTCGACTTCGGCAGGGCGGTAGAACTTCGGATTCACTTCGACGAGCACGTCGCCGTTCGACGCGTCGAGGCCGCGTTCCTGCTCGCCCTTGCCGGTCCATTCGATCTGGTAGCCGGCGGCCGCGAACGCCATCTGCACGAAGTCGCGCACGGTCTCGGTGCGGTTGGTCGCGAGCACGTAGGTGTCGGGCTCGTCGGCCTGCAGCATCCGCCACATCCCTTCGACGTATTCGAGCGCGAAGCCCCAGTCGCGCTTCGCGTCGAGGTTGCCGAGCTCGAGCCGGGTCGCCTTGCCGAGCTTGATCTTCGCGACGGTGTCGGTGATCTTGCGCGTGACGAACTCGCGGCCGCGCAGCGGCGATTCGTGGTTGAACAGGATGCCGCTGCAGCCGAACAGGCCGTAGGACTCGCGGTAGTTCACGGTCATCCAGTGCGCGTACAGCTTCGCGACGCCGTACGGGCTGCGCGGGTAGAACGCGGTGGTTTCCGTCTGCGGGATCGCCTGCACCTTGCCGAACATCTCGGACGTCGACGCCTGGTAGAAGCGCGTCTTCGGGCTCACCACGCGGATCGCCTCGAGCAGGTTCAGCGGGCCGACGCCCGTGACCTCGGCGGTCGTCGCCGGCTGGTCGAACGACACGCCGACGAAGCTCTGCGCGGCCAGGTTGTACAGCTCGTCGGGCTGCGTGCGTTCGAGCAGCCGCAGGCTGGAGCCGGCATCCGTCAGGTCGTGCTCGACGAGCGACAGGTTCGGGTGCGTGTCGACGCCGAGCTCGGCGATGCGCCAGAAGTTGACCGAGCTGGTGCGGCGGTAGGTGCCCGTGACTTCGTAGCCCTTGTCGAGCAGCAGCTTGGTCAGGTAGGCGCCGTCCTGCCCGGTGATCCCCGTGATGATGGCCTTCTTGCGAGTTTGGCTCATGGCAATGTCCTGGTCGAAACGATGGATTGAGAAAGTCAGGCGGTCGTGCGCGCGGCGGCGGGTACCGTGCTGCGCGCGGGGCCGCGGGTCAGGCGCCGCTCGAAGCCGTACCAGCTCACGGTGGCGTACACGAGCGTGATGGCCAGCGCGAGCGCGGCCGTGACGAAGCGGTTCAGGTGCAGCGGCCACAGCGCGTACAGCACGCTCAGGTGAATCAGGTAGACGGTGTAGCTGACGGTGCCGACGTACACGAGCAGCGGGTTCGTCAGCACGCGCTGCACGACGCCGCGTCCGCGCAGTGCGATCACGACGATCGACGTGCACAGCAGCAGCGAGATGCTGTAGAGCGCGGCGTTCGACAGCGGCGTGTTCGCGGCGCGGAAACGCGGGAACGACAGGTGCAGCCAGCCGAGGATCGCGAGCGACACGAGCGCGCCGACGATCGCGAGCGGATAGAACGGCTCCAGCGCGCGCCGGTCGCGGCGCAGCACGATCGCGAGCAGCGCGCCAGCGGCGAGCAGGTCCATCCGGAACGGCGTCAGGTAGTAGATCGGCCAGAACGAATCGAACCACGGCGTCGCGATCGCGCGCAGCACGGGCGCCGCGACGATCAGCGCGGCGGCGATCCACAGCAGCGCGCGCTCCGAACACCACAGCACGACGAACGGCCAGAAGATGTAGAACTGCTCCTCGACGGCGAGCGACCACAGCACGTTCAGGCTGTCGTGGCCGATGCTGCCGAGCGACAGCCCGATGTTGGTCGAGAAGAACGCGAACCACGGCCAGTGCGGCAGCCAGCTCGCGCCGAACAGCAGCGTCGACACGACCAGCAGCAACACGTACGGCGGCAGGATCCGGCGCACTCGGCGCGCGTAGAAGTGGCTGAAGTACGACTGTCCGCGCGCCTTGCGCTCGAGCAGGATGCCGGTGATCAGCAGGCCGCTCAGCACGAAGAACAGGTCGACGCCCATCCACAGCGGCGCCTTCAGCGCGTGTTGCAGGAACACGGCGCCGACGGCGATCGCGCGCAGCCCGTCGAGCTGCACGATGCGGCCGTGTTGCGGCGGGGCGAGGTCGGCGGTGCGCGAGATGCCCGTCATCGCGCCGCTCCTTCGCGACGCGCGGCCGATGCCGACGCGCGCCGCGCATTCGATGCGTGAACGTAATGCATGCGTTTAAAGGGAATATTGATTCGAAATCGATTCTAGGGAAAAGAAATCGGCAAAAAAACGCATGTCATTTATTCGGCTGAAAACATTCAAATGCCGGTCGTTTCAATCGCGAGATGAAAGATTTGCAGGCCAGGTAGCCCGTCGGACGGGCCGGAGCGGAATTTTCTACGGATCGTCGCGTGAAAGGCGGTCGTTATTTCCGCTTCGCCGGGGCTATTCCGGACGATTCCGGTTCAATATTTCAGGCGGAAACATCCCCAAATATTTCCAAATTTCTTGTGATTATTTTTGCTTGTAACCTGCATCGCGACGTTTGAAACCCATTTAGTGACAGGTCATCCAGGCACGCAGCACGCCGCGGGCGCCGGTCGCTTTTGCATCGAGTCTGGAGAGCGCATTGCGACGTCTGATTCTGGTTGGCATGACGGTATGCGCGGCGCTGTCCGCGAGCGCCGCACCGGCTAAAACCGTGTTGCCCGCGACCACGTCGTGGATCGGCAACACGTTCGGCTATGGCGACGGCAGCTGGACGCAGATCGACATTCGCGCGATCGCGGTGACGCCCGACGGCAAGGTGTATACGAACGCGCCGTGGGACGAGAGCGGCGCCGAGGCGAGCGTCTACCAGGACGGGAAGATGCTCGGCTTCGCCGGCGGCACGCATGGCTGGGGCAATCTCGGCGGCAACGCGGTCGCGGTGAACGGCAAGTATGCGTACGTCGCGATCGGCGTCGGCAACGAGCGCGGCCATCTGCAGTCGCCGGGCATCTGGCCGGACAAGGGCAAGCAGTGGTACGGCATTTCGCGGCGCACGATCGGCGACATGAAGCAGCCCGCGCCGTTCCGCGTGGCGCCGCAGGTCGCGCCCGGCGGGCGCGCCGATGCCGGCCGGGCGCGGATGGCCGCGAGCTTCATGGTGATGAACGAGGTGGCGGCGCCCGCGCGGTCGGAAGTCGGTGAGCTGAAGGCGGAAGTGGGCGGCCTCGCGGCCGACGACAAGACGTTGTTCGCGACGAATCCTTCGCATGACGAAGTCGACGTGTACGACGCCGAAACGATGCAGAAGAAGGGCACGTGGAGTGCGCACGAGCCGGGCCGCATCGCGCTCGCCGGCGACGGCACGCTGTGGCTGCTCACCGATACGCTCAACGGGCCCGCGCA
Organism: Burkholderia sp. Bp9015; assembly: GCF_003853505.1. Taxonomy (NCBI): domain Bacteria; kingdom Pseudomonadati; phylum Pseudomonadota; class Betaproteobacteria; order Burkholderiales; family Burkholderiaceae; genus Burkholderia; species Burkholderia sp. Bp9015. The sequence continues at coordinate 131,279 of NZ_QTPZ01000007.1, read as the reverse complement.
CCTCGTGCACGTGCGCGCGGACGGCCGCAAGCTCGACGACGCGCCCGCGCTGCCCGAGAGGACCGACGCGGTGGACGTGGCGGTCGACGCGAAAGGGCGCGTGCTGGTCGCGGACAACGGCCCGCGCCAGCAGGTGCTGATTTTCTCGAAAGGCGGCAACGGCTATGCGCCGTCCGGCACGCTCGGCGAGCGCGGCGGGATCTTCGCGGGCCCGGTGCCGGGCCGCCCCGGGCCGCAACGCTTCAACGGGCTGACGGGCGTGGGCGTCGATCGCGCGGGCAACGTGTACGTGTCGATGAACGGCATCGGGCCGCGCCACGACACGATCGGTGCGGGGCTCGGCGCGGTGCTCGAGAGCTACACGCCGGACGGCAAGCTGCGCTGGCAGGTGCAGGGGCTGCTGTTCGTCGACGGCGCGTGGCTCGATCCCGTACGGCCGAACAGCGTGTACACGGGCAACAAGCGCTTCGAGCTCGACCTGTCGAAGCCGCCCGGCCAGGACTGGAAATACGCCGGCTTCCTGTCGAACCGCTTCAAGTATCCGGACGATCCCGTGTTCCACACGGACCAGTACCCCGGCATGCCGTTCGCGCGGCGCGTCGACGGCCGCACGTTCCTGTACCTGACCGACATGTACGCCGATCACCTGAAGATCTACCGCTTCGACGCGAAGCGCGACGGCGAGGTCGCGATTCCGTCGGGCCTGATCGCGGGCCGTGCGCGGCCGGTCGACAAGGTGCCGAACAAGCCGCCGGGCGGCGATTGGATCTGGCGCGACGCGAACGGCAACGGCCGGCTCGACGAGGACGAGTTCACGACCAACACGACCGGCAAGGCGAAGGCGGGCGGCTGGGGCTGGTGGGTCGACACGAAGGGCGACATCTGGCGCACGAGCGACGTGCGCGGGATTCACCGCTTCGGCTACGGCGGCGTCGACAAGGCCGGCAACCCGATCTATTCGTACGACAAGGTCACGACCTATCCGATGCCGCAGCCGTTCACGCAGCTGCGCCGCGCGATCTACGAGCCGCAGACGGACACGCTGTACGTGACGGGCTACACGGCCGACGCGCCGCCGCAGCCCGGCATCAACAAGGAAGTCGGCCGCGTGCTGGTGCGCTTCGACAAGTGGTCGAGCGGCTCGCCGGTGGTGCGCTATACGGTCGCGCTGCCGTGGCAGCTCGACGCGAAGCCGATCCTCGACCTGATCGGGATCACGGTCGAGGGCCGCTACATCTTCACGGTGGAGCCGGTCGGGAAGATCCACGTGTACGACAAGGAAACCGGCAAGGAGGTCGGCGTGATGAGCCCGGGCGCCGAGGTCGGCAAGGCGTCGGGCTGGGTCGACGTGCCGTTCGGCATCAGCGCGTTCCGGCGCGAGAACGGCGAGTACCTGGTGTTCGTCGAGGAAGACGCGCGCGGCAAGGTGCTGATGTATCGCTGGAAACCGTGACGGGCGGCGCACCGTCGTTGCAGTCGCCGTCACACAAGGCAGAAGCATGGACAAAGGCATACTCAAGAACGTTTCGATCAACTTCATCGGGCTGATCCTGCCGACCTTCGTGTCGCTGGTGACGGTGCCCGCGTATATCCACGCGCTGGGCGTCGAGCGCTACGGCGTCGTCAGCCTCGTGTGGACGCTGATCGGTTATTTCGGGATCCTCGATCTCGGGATGAGCATGGCCGCGCAGAACCACATCTCCAAGGCGCTCGCGAGTGGCGACGCCGACGAAAGCGCGCGCGTGTTCTGGAGCGCGTTCTGGCTGAATCTCGGCACCGGCATCGTCGGCGGGCTGCTGATCTATTTCGGCGCGTTCATCTACACCGAGTACTTCACGAAGGTGTCGGCGGCGATGCAGCACGAGGTGTATCTCGCGCTGCCGTGGCTCGCGCTCGCGATTCCGCTCGCGAACGTGTCGTGGGTGTTCGCCGGCGCGATCAACGGCGCCGAACGGTTCGGCGTGTTCAACACGAACCAGACGATCGGCACGTTCCTGTTCCAGCTGCTGCCGCTCGGCGCTGCGTGGTGGATCGCGCCGAACCTGCAGACGGTGCTCGCCGCCGCGGTCGTCGCGCGGCTGATCGCGGCGGTGATGCTCGGTCACGCGAGCATCAAGGTGCTCGGGATCCGGCGCATCGACCCGCCGCAGTGGGGCACCGCGAAAGGGCTGTTCAACTTCGGCGGCTGGATGCTGATCGCGAGCATGGCGAGCATGATCGCCGACACGCTCGATCGCGTGATGCTCGGCGCCGGCATGGGCGCGAAGTTCGTCACCTACTACACGGTTCCGCAGAACCTCGTCACGCGGCTGAACATGCTGCCGAACGCGCTGGTGCGCACGCTGTTCCCGCGCCTGTCGGCGGTCGGCCGCGATCACGCGGACACGCTCGCGCGCCAGTCGCTCGAATTCCTGAACGGCGTGTTCACGCCGGTCGGCATCGTCGCGATCTTCGCGCTCGCGCCGTTCCTCACGCTGTGGGTCGGCGCCGATCTCGCCGCGCATTCCGCGCCGGTCGGGCGCGTGCTGGTGATCAGCGTGTGGCTCGTCGGCCAGGCGAGCGTCACGCGGATCCTGATCCAGTCGCAGGTCAACCCGGCGCGCGCCGCGTTCGCCGGGCTCATCGAGATGCCGTTCTTCGTCGGCGGCCTGTGGTTCGGCATCCATCACTTCGGGCTGATCGGCGCGGCAGTGGTCGTCGCGACCCGCGCGCTGGTCGACTACGGCGTGCTGCTTTACCTGTCGGCGATCCGGATGCGCGCGATCGTGCTCGACATGCTCGCGCATCTCGCCTTCCTGCTCGCGAGCCTGTTTCTCGCGCAAGCGTGGTCGGGGCTCGGCGAGTCGATCGGCCTCTGCGCGGTCGTGCTGGCGCTGAACCTGGCGTGGTCGTTCACGATGACGCCGGCCTTGCGCGCGCTGGTGCGTGACTTGTTCGTCCGTCTCAATGCGAGGAAAACCGTATGAATCGCGATCTGGCGGAACACGCCATCCTGAACGTCGCCACGGCCGATGCCGCCGCGGCCGAAGCCGGCGACGCCGCTACGCTGCGCCGGGGCAAACCGGCCGGGCAGGCGAGCGCACGCGATGCGTCGCGCCCGCTGCGCGTGGCGATCGTCCACGACTGGCTCGTCACGTACGCCGGCGCCGAGCGCGTGCTCGAACAGATCGTCGCGTGCTTTCCCGACGCGGACCTGTTCAGCCTCGTCGATTTTCTCGACGACCGCGCGTTCGTGCGCGGCAAGCCGGTGACGACCTCGTTCATCCAGAAGCTGCCGTTCGCACGCACCAAGTACCGCAGCTACCTGCCGCTGATGCCGCTCGCGATCGAGCAGCTCGACGTGTCGGACTACGACCTCGTGATCTCCAGCAGCCACGCGGTCGCGAAGGGCGTGCTGACCGGGCCGGACCAGATGCACATCAGCTACGTGCATTCGCCGATCCGCTACGCGTGGGACCTGCAGCACCAGTATCTGGAACAGTCGAACCTCACGCACGGGCCGAAGTCGCTGCTCGCGCGGATGATCCTGCATTACATCCGCAACTGGGACACGCGCACCGCGAACGCGGTGGACGGCTTCGTCGCGAACTCCGCGTTCATCGCGCGCCGCATCCGCAAGGTGTATCACCGCGACGCGGCGGTGATCTTCCCGCCGGTCGACGTGGACGGCTTCTCGCTGAACGAGGTGAAGGACGATTTCTATCTGACGGCGTCGCGGATGGTGCCGTACAAGAAGATCGACCTGATCGTCGAAGCGTTCTCGCGCACGCCGGAGCGCAAGCTCGTCGTGATCGGCGACGGTCCGGAGATGCAGAAGATCCGCGCGAAGGCGGGCCCCAACGTCGAGATCATGGGCTACCAGCCGTTCGCGGTGCTGCACGACCGGATGCGGCGCGCGAAGGCGTTCGTGTTCGCGGCCGAGGAGGATTTCGGGATTTCGGTGGTCGAGGCGCAGGCGTGCGGCACGCCCGTGATCGCGTACGGCAAGGGCGGCGCGCTCGAGACCGTGCTCGAGCCGCGCTCGCACGCGCAGCCGACCGGGCTGTTCTTCGACGAACAGACGCCGCATGCGATCGTCGCGGCGGTCGACGATTTCGAGCGCGCGCCGCAGCGCTTCACGGCGCACGCGTGCCGCGCGAATGCGGAGCGCTTTTCGGCCGACACCTTTCGGCGGCGCTTTCTCGATTACGTGGAGACGGCGCTGCCCGGCTCGACCGCGCAGCGCGGCACGGCCGTCGCGCCGATGCCGGCCGCGCGCGGCCCGGCGACGCTCGTGCTGGACCAGAGCGGCGTGCTCGGCGGTGCGGAGCTGTCGCTGCTGGAGATCATGAAGCACATGCGCGCGAACGCCGATGTGCTGCTGTTCGACGACGGCCCGTTCCGCGCGGCGCTCGACGAGATCGGCGCGCGCGTCGACGTGCTCGACCAGGGCGCGCTCGCCGGGGTGCGCAAGCAGGGCGGCGTGTCGGCCGGCGCGTTGAAGCAGCTGGTCGCGCTCGTGCGCGACGTCGCACGGCGCGCGCGCCGCGCCGAGGTGATCTACGCGAACACGCAGCGCGCGATGGTGGTCGCCGCGCTGGCCGGGCGGCTCGCGCGCAAGCCGGTGGTCTGGCACCTGCGCGACATCGTCAGCGGCGACCATTTCGGCAGCAAGCAGCTGATGGCGATCAAGTACTGCGCGCGGTTCGGCGTCACGCGCGTGATCGCGAACTCCGACGCGTCCGCGCAGGCATTTCGTGCGCTGACGGGCTTCACGCCGCAGCACGTCGACGTCGTGTTCAACGGCATTTCGGCCGAACCGTTCGACGCGCTGGACGATGCGAGCCAGGCCGCGCTGCGCGCGCGCTTCGGGCTGCCCGAGCACGCATGGCTGGTCGGCTCGTTCAGCCGCCTCGCGCACTGGAAGGGGCAGCACCTGCTGCTGGAGGCCGCGGCTCGCCATCCCGGCATGCACGTGGTGCTGGTCGGCGCGCCGCTGTTCGGCGAGGACGAATACGCGGCGCAGCTGCACGAGATCGTCGCGCGTCACGGGATGGACGACCGTGTCCATTTCCTCGGCTTCCAGCGCGACGTGGCCGCGTGCATGAAGGCGGTCGACGTGGTCGCGCATACGTCGATCACGCCGGAGCCGTTCGGGCGCGTGATCGTCGAGGGCATGCTCGCGCGGCGGCCGGTGGTCGCGGCTCGCGCGGGCGGGGTCGTCGAGATCATCGAGGACGGCGAAAACGGGCTGCTCTGCGAGCCGGGCAACGCGGCCGCGCTGGCCGACGCGCTGGGCAGGCTGCAGCGCGACGCCGCGCTGCGCGAGCGGCTCGTCGTGAGCGGGCGGGCGACCGCGGTGCGCCGGTTCGGCACCGAAACCTATGTAGCGCGGGTCGAGAAGATCCTCGCGGATACCGCGAAGGCCGCGAAGGCGAAGAAGCGGTAGGTGGCGGCTTGCTGCGGCATGTGAAGCGTGTCGTCGTGAACCGGCGGAACCGGGCCCCCATGCGGCGTTGCGCTGCATGGGGGCTTTGCGCTTTGGGCGCGGCCGAGCGCTGTCGCGCACCGGGCACGCCGCACGTGACGAATCCGTAATCTGCGCAAAGCCGAGCGATTGCGTGAGCGTGAGCGGCGGAATGCGGGGCCGCCCCGGGTCGCGGGATGCGGGCTGCAACGACGATGCGCTCGGGCGGCGGAGCGATGCGTCGCAGCGGGCGTGAATCCGGCCGCCGCCCGGTTCGGAATCGCTGCGCGGGACGCCAGGAGCGGCGCCGTGCGGTCCTGCCGCGGATCGCGTGAGGGGTCGGGCGACGCGACCGCCGTGCAGCCGCCCAGGCGGCGCATGACGCCGCGGCTTGCGTACTTCGGTACGTCGTGCCCGCCGCGTCGCGACGCGCAAATGCATTCCCGCGCCGTCCTGCCCGTAAAAAAGCCCTCGCCCAGCCTGACGCCGGGCGGGGGCCGCGAGCGCGCGAACGGCGCCGTTCAGGCGGCCCGTTCGGGGGCCGGTGCGACGACGCGGGCGGTGCGGGTCGGCTTCAGGCTGGCCGCCCACATCATCGCCGGGCGTTCGAACAGCCGGTAGAACACGTAGGCGACCGGAATCGCGGCGGCCATGAACGCGATCGACGGCCAGATCGACAGTTGCAGTTCGGAGTGGAACAGCACTGAGCCGAGGCAGACGAACAGCGGCAGATGGATCAGGTACAGCGAGTAGCTGAAGTCGCCGAACCAGCCGAGCACGCGCAGCAGCGGCGTCGGGCGCGGCGGGCAGGCGAGCGCGCGGTACAGGAAGCACGCGAAGCCGGCCGCCCACAGCTGGAACGCGCCGTACTGGCCGAAATGGAACGCGCCGCAGCCTGCGGCCAGCAGCACGGCCGCCGCGAGGTACCACGCACGCGACGGCACGGCGGCCGTGCCGCGCACCGGCTGCGCGCGCACGTCGGCGATCCACGCGCCGACGGTCCAGGACAGCCAGTACGACGTGAAGAACTGCAGGTCGTGCCGTTCGAGCAGCCACGCCGACGCGACGTTGACGAGCGCGACGGCCGCCACGATGGCCGGCATGCCGATGCGCCGGCGCAGCGCGAACAGCAGCGGGTAGATCGCGTAGAACTGCACTTCGAGCGACAGCGTCCACAGCGCGCCGTTCGACCCGTACGTGTAGCCGGCGACGCCTTGCAGCGAGAACAGGTTCACGAGGAACGCGGTGATGCCGACGTCGCGGATCTTGTGGCTGACCGGCGCGATCTGCAGGCTGACCGCGTCCATCGCGAGCGTGAACAGCAGCGCGGCGAGCAGCACCGGGTAGATGCGCGCGAAGCGGCGCGCCCAGAAGTTCGGCGCGTCGAGCCGGTACGCGGGGTTGGCCGCGAGCTTGAGCGCTGCATTGCGGTGGATGCAGTAGCCGCTGATCACGAAGAAGATCGGCACGCCGGCGGAGCCCCATGCGAACGGGAAGGTCAGGTAGCCGGCGATCGCGCTCGGGTTCAGCGCATGACCGTAAGCGTGATGGAAGCTCTGCATGCCGACCCAGACGACCTGGCGACAGTGGAAATAGGCGACGAGCAGCGCCGCGAACCCGCGCATCGCGTCGATCACGTGTTCCTTGTGGTCGGCGACGGGCGGCGCAGCCAAAGACGATCCGCTGAAAGCTTGCATGCGATTCGATTCCTTGCGACGGATGAAGGGGATGGTCCAATCGTAATGCGCAAGAATTCGCTCGAATCAATAAAAAAATCGCGCCGGGAAATAGTGCTATTTCAGATAGTGGTGTTATTCCGGTCTGAAAGCGGTTTCGACGCCGCCACAATTATTTGCCGATTTTTTTCTGATAGTTTGAAGCTCCAGTTGATTGATGCAAGGAGCGGCAAGATGGACATGCATTGGATCGCGAGCGCGGCAGTACTGCTGGTCATGGCCGTGCTGTCGGCGTACCGCGAGGCGCTGAAGAACGAGCCGATTCGCCCGGGGCTCGAGCGGGGCGGCGTCCCGTATATCGAGGAATTCGAATCGTAAGAATTTGTATCCGGAAAATCGGTAATTTGTTTCTGTATCGGCGCCGGGTTCGGCAATATCGACCGGATGCGCAGATTATCTCTTTTCCGGAAAACAGGGGCAATCGGTCCATATCGAAAATGAGCGGAGTGGAATTGGCCGTGCCGCCGGTTCTCGATATGCCGTTCGGAAAACAATCGCGCCGGGTCGTCCAGCGACGCGGCGCAGTCAACGCAATCAGGATGCGAACATGTTGAAAGTCACCAAGGCCGTGTTCCCCGTCGCCGGTCTCGGCACGCGGTTCCTCCCGGCAACGAAGGCGAGCCCGAAGGAAATGCTGCCCGTCGTCGACAAGCCGCTGATCCAGTACGCGGTCGAGGAAGCGATCAACGCCGGTATCACCGAGATGATCTTCGTGACCGGGCGCAGCAAGCGCGCGATCGAGGATCACTTCGACAAGTCGTACGAGATCGAGGCCGAACTCGAGGCGCGCGGCAAGGAAAAGCTGCTCGAACTCGTGCGCGGCATCAAGCCGAGCCACGTGAACTGCTTCTACGTGCGCCAGCCGGAAGCGCTCGGCCTCGGCCATGCGGTGCTGTGCGCGGAGAAGCTCGTGCACGGCGAGCCGTTCGCGGTGATTCTCGCCGACGACCTGCTGCATGGCGAACAGCCGGTGCTCAAGCAGCTCGTCGACGTGTTCGACCACTATCACAGCTCGGTGATCGGGGTCGAGACGATCCCGCGCGAGGACAGCCGCTCGTACGGCGTCATCGAAGGCCGCGAGTGGGAAGAGGACATCATCAAGCTGTCGGGCATCATCGAGAAGCCGGCGCCGGAAGACGCGCCGTCGAACCTCGGCGTGGTCGGCCGCTACGTGTTCATGCCGACGATCTTCGATCACCTGCGCAAGCTCAAGCCGGGCGCGGGCGGCGAGCTGCAGCTCACCGACGCCGTCCAGTCGCTGCTCGCGAACGAACAGGTGCTCGCGTATCGCTACTACGGCACGCGTTTCGATTGCGGCAGCAAGATCGGCTACCTCAAGGCGACCGTCGAACTCGCGCTCCAGCATCCGGAAGTGAGCCGCGAATTCGAGGCGTACCTGCGTACCTGCCTGCCCGCGCTGGCTGCTGTCGCATAAGCAGCCGCGCTGCTCCGCTGTTTCAGGTGGTGGTTGTTCCGTTGGCCCCGGCGGCCTTGTGCGCCGGGGCTTTTTTGCGTGCATTCGCCGCGCAGGCGTGGGCCGGCGGGTAATCGGCGGTGCTGAATCCGGGCTGCGTCGAACGGGTGCGTGCGCGACGATTCCGGTGCGCCGCTCAGCGCGGCGACGTGCCCGGCCGTGCGACGAAGTACCGGGCCAGCATCGCGGCGATCGGCTTCTTGAAGTCGAGCAGGCGTTTTTCCAGATAGCGCCACGACAGATGCGCGAGCAGCACGGCGAGCGCGAACTGCAGCAGTTCCGGCAGCACGTCCCGGGCGATTGCGGGCATCGGCACGCGCGCGAACAGCGTGGGCATCTCGCCGAGACGTGCCGGAATCAGGTTGTGGAACAGGTAGAAGCCGTAGCTGATCGTGCCGAGATAGACGAGCGGCGCCCAGTCGAGCAGTGCCACGGCCGGGTGGTCGGGTTCGGTGACGATCCACAGCATCAGCGCGCCGAGCGACGCGGACAGGCCGAGATCCGTGAGCCCCGTGACGACGTCCGGCAGCGTCGTGAGCGCGGGCAGCGCGAGGAAGAACGCGACGCCGGCGGCGCCGAGCCAGCCGGGCGGAATGCGGCGGACGACGTCCTGGCCGCGATCGGCGAGCGCCATTGCGCCGACGCCGCCCAGCGCGATCAGCGCGAAATTCCACGGGGAAAACGCGTAGATCAGCACCGGCGATGCGTCGAGCGCGTAGAGCACGAGATGCGCGAGCGCGCACAGCGCGACGGCCGCGACGCCGAGCGCGACGTGGCGCGCGGCCGGCACCGCGAGCAGCGTGAGCGGCGCGATCAGATAGAACTGCTGCTCGACCGCGAGGCTCCAGAAGTGCGACGTGGAGCCTGGCCAGCCGTCCTTGACGACGCCGATCCAGTAGTTCGACAGGAACGTGGCGTGCCACGCGAGCCCGAGATTGACGCCGCGCTGGTAGAACAGCGCGTGCGCGATCGCGAGCGCGGCGAGCAGCAGGTAGTAGACGGGAAAGATCCGCAGCGCGCGCTTCGCGAGGAACAGCGCCAGCGCATGGCGGCGCGTCATCGTGCCGCTCTCGATTGCCTGACGGTTGCGATGCAGTTCGCCGACGATCAGGAATCCGCTGATGAAGAAGAACGTCCACACACCGAGCTTGCCCACGTCGACAGCGAGGACGTGGCCCTTGTGGGACAGGAAAACGAGGATGACGGCGAGGGCTCGCAGGCCGTCGAGTCCTTTGACGTATCTGACTTCGCGCATGAAGGCATCCGGGGCACTGAGCGAGGTCAGTATAGGCGCGCAAATATCGAACGTAATTCGCGTTCGGACGCGTTTCGACGTATACGTGAAGGCGTTTTTCGTTGCTCGAGCGTCGGCGAAGTCGGTCGCGCGCAACAAAACCTGCGGGAAACCCCGCGAAAACGCATAAAAGTACTGCACGAAGCGTCACGGCGCTTGTAGAATCCGGCGTTGAAGCGCGCGCGTTGCACGCTTCGTGTATCCAACGACCACACCTGGTAGGAGAAACATGGCGACTTCCGCAAAAAAGGTGGCCAAGAAGGCTGCCGCACCGGCCACCAAGAAAGTGGCTGCCAAAAAGGCTGCGCCCGCGAAGAAAGTAGTGGCCAAGAAGGCTGTCGCGAAGGCAGCACCGGCCGCTCCGACGCCGCTGAAGGACAAGTTCACGAAGGCATCGCTCGCAACGCACATCGCTGAGCGTGCAGCTGTCGAAGTGAAGGCGGTCAAGGCAGTGCTCGTCGCGCTCGAGAACGTCGTGCTGGGCTCGGTCCACAAGAAGGGCGCAGGCGAGTTCACGCTGCCGGGTCTGCTGAAGATCACGGCGCAAGTCGTGCCGGCGAAGAAGAAGCGCTTCGGCAAGGATCCGTTCACGGGCGAAGAGCGCTGGTTCCCGGCAAAGCCGGCCAGCGTGCGCGTGAAGGCACGTGCGCTGAAGAAGCTGAAGGACGCGGCTGCGTAATGCCGCGTAACGGTCGCCGATTGCAGGTCGGCGGCCGTTGCGATGTCCGACGATCCCCGTACGCGAAAGCGTACGGGGATTTTTATTGCGCCGCGCAAATCGCGCGGCCGCGTCGGCATCGCACAGCGCGGATACGGCATGACGTGACGCGCATCCGGTGTCGCGGGCCGCTTGCGCCGATGGCCGGATCGTCGTGTTCGTGCCGGCGCGCGGTCTTGTATCGCTGCGCATTGCGCGGGTGTCGCGCGAGTCTCGCGTGATGAACGCAGCGATCGTTCCCGTCGGGATCGCCGACCAGGCGACTGCCGCGTGTGCGGCGATCGAGCGCCATCCCGGCGCGATGCCGCAGGCGATGCATCCGTTCGGATTCGGCTCGGCGTGCGACGGCGGGCCGACACCGCGCAGCGACATCGACCTGCTGGTCACGGTCGGCGCGTTCGCGCGCTACGCGCGACGGATCGTCGAAGCGATGCTGTCGACGTAGCGGCTCGCGAGCATGCCGCCGCCTGCGATTGCGTCGCGGCGCGATGCAATCCGGTGGACGACCGCGGTCGTGCGCGAACCGCGCGCGCTGCACATGCGTGCTGCTGCCCGCGCGAAGGGCACGCAGCGTCCGTGACTTCGTCAGCCCGCCGTGCCGGCGTATGCGGCCTTCAGCGCGGCGACGTCGAACTTCGTCATCTGCATCATGGCAGCGGCCACGCGCGCCGCCTTGACCTCGTCGCGGTCGGCCATCATCGGGATCAGTGCGTCGGGCACGATCTGCCACGAGACGCCGAAGCGGTCACGCAGCCAGCCGCAGCCGTCGGCCGTGCCGCCGTTGTCGAGCAGCGCGCTCCAGTAGCGGTCGAGCTCCGCCTGGTCGGCGCAACTGATCATCAGCGAGATCGCGTGGTTGAACGTCTCGGTGCGCGGGTGACTCATCGCGATGAACGGCTGCCCGAACAGCTCGAACTCGACCATCCGGGTGCCGCCGGTGCCGGCGACCGCCGTGACGCGCACGACGCGCGAGTCCGGGAAAATGCCCGCATAGAAGGCCGCGGCTTCTTCGGCTTCCGTCGAGTACCAGAGGAACGGCGTGATCTTCTGAATCGTCATGGAGCGTCTCCTGTCGGGTGTGTCGGTGAGGAACGGGGCAATCTGCGTGCCGCCATCGATACGACGGACGAAGGCCGTCGAAATCGACACGTCGAAGCATAGTGCTTCGCGTCGCGGTATCGAAATCGGCAGGGTGGACACACATGCGTCCGTTGCGACGCCGGATCCTCCAGGCGCGCGTCAGGAGGAATATGGGAGCGCGGTGGCAGCCAGGGCGGCATGCGCCTGACCGGCCGTATGCCGCTGTCTGACAATGCAGTGTATCCGGATGCCTCCAGACAGGCTTCCGGCGCGCGACAGGCGGCCCAGGCGCCGCTCCCGGCCGTTTGCCGTACCCACGGTGCCGGCCACGATCGCCGCTCGCCATGGCGGCGCCGGCAACGGACGAAAAAAAACCAGCCACGGCCGAAACCGGTGACTGGTTTTGCAGTTCGGCGGCACGGCGTCGGAGACGCCATGCACACCGGAAACGTACTTCTTAGAACTTGTGGCGAATGCCGAGTGCGACCAGTTCGGCCGAGCTCTTGCCAGCGAAGCCGTACGAAGCGATCGACGCTTGCGCGCTTTGCGTCGTCGTCGCGTCCACGCGCTGGGTGCCGCTCGCGTGCTGGTATGCGCCGACCAGGTAGATGTCCGTGCGCTTCGACAGCGAGTAGTCCGCGCCGATACCGACCTGGTGGTACTTCGCGTCCGTATCGCCGCTCGCCTTCGTGTACGAGTAGCCGAGGCCCAGCAGCAGCGGCGGCGTGACCTGGTACGTCACGAACGCGCGGCCCGTGTTGTACTTTTCGGTCGAGCCGAAGCCCGAGAATGCGTCCGGCTTGTACTGTGCGTTGCTGTAGCCGAGGCCGAACGTCACCGGGCCGAGTGCGTACTGGCCTGCGACTTGTGCGATCGCGATCGACTTCGCCGTTGCGTAACCCGAGTTGATCGGGCCGTCGATGATGTTGTCCGAGGTCGTCGAACCCCAGCCGCCGCGTGCAATCGCCGTCGTCGGCGACGGGTTGGCTGCGTAGAAGTAGCCTGCTGCAACGCCGACCGGGCCGTTGTTGTAGGCAGCTGCGACCGACCACGTCTGGCCTGCGCCCGTCTTGCCTGCGACGCCGCCGAGGGCGTACATGCCTTCGACCTGGAAGCCTGCCCAGACCGGCGACGTGTACTTGATTGCGTTGCTGACGCGCAGCGAGTTGTCGTTGTTGTCGACGTCGCCCGGCGTTGCCATCACGCTGCCGAAGTAGTTGTCAGCCGTGACTGCCTGGACCAGGTCGACCAGCGGGTCGTACTGGCGGCCGAGCGTCAGCGTACCGTACTGGGCGCTCTCGAGGCCGACGTATGCCTGACGACCGAACATGCGACCGCCCTGGTTCAGGTGGCCCGTGCCCGGATCAAAACCGTTTTCCAACTGGAAGATCGCCTTCAGGCCACCGCCGAGGTCTTCAGCACCTTTCAGGCCCCAACGGCTGCCTTGCAGGTTGCCCGACAGCATTTGCCACGAGTTGTTGGCTTGGCCGTCGTTGCCGTGGACCCATGCGATCGACGTATCGATCACGCCGTACAGCGTCACGCTCGACTGAGCGTGAGCAGCGCCAGCGGCGCCCAGCAGGGCGAGCGAGAGGGTCGAGAGTGCGAGTTTCTTCATCGTTGAGTATCTCCACGCAAATGATTCGTCATTCATTATTTGTTGCGGATTGGAGAATAGCTCAGTGCCATCCCTGCAAGAAAGCTTAAAAAATAAAGTGTCTCGAAAAGGTAACAGCGAGAAAAAGTCTATATATATCAAGCACATCAAGGACTGTTCCTCTTTTTGAAATAGTTGACAATTGCTGCGCCGCGATTGTTGCAGCGGTTGGTGCGTTCGGCGGCGGAGGGGCGGGTTTGGCCGGTTGGCGCACGGAAATTGACGCGTGCAAACGTTTGCTGTTGCAGGCTGCATCGCGCGCTGATGCAAAGAGCGCATCAACGCGCGGCGGCCGGGTGGGTTGCGCAAGCGAAGGCAGTCGCGTAGGGCGACGATGCGGCGCGCGCGACGCGCGGCCGCGCGGAAAAAAATACGTGGGGATTCAGTTGCCGCCTGAGCGATCGGCGGCGCGATCCGTCGGCGCGGCCGCGGCCGGGACGTTGCCGTTGCGGCGATGCGCATCGCCGCGCGCGGCCGCGAATTCCGCGCCGAGCAGCAGCACGGCCGCCGAGAAGTACAGCCACATCAGCAGGACCGCGAACGATCCGGCCGCGCCGAACGCACTGGCCGTGCCCGCGTGCGCGAGATACAACGCGAACAGCTTCTTGCCGCCGGAGAACAGGATCGCGGACACGATCCCGCCGATCGTCGCGTCGTGCCATGCGACGCGCGCATCGGGCAGGAACTTCATCAGCGCGGCGAACGCGCCCGCGAGCACCGCGATGCCGACGAAGAACTGCAACAGGTTGGTGATCGCGACATACGGTGAATCGCCGAGCAGCCAGGTGCCGATGAACGTGATCGCGGTATCGAGCACGAGCGACACGATCAGCAGGAACGCGACGCCGAGCACGAGCCCGAACGAAATGAGCCGCACGCGCACGAGCCCGAGCATGCTCGACCAGCGGCTTTCCGTACTCGGCCAGATCACGGAAAGCGCGGTGTTCAGCGACGCGAACGTCGCCGACGCGCCGATCGCGAGCGCGGCGAACGAGATCAGCGTCGCGATGCCGCCGCGCTGGCCCGCGCGATGCGCGTTCTGCACGATCGTCTGGATGCTGGCCGCCGCATCGTCGCCGATCAACTGGTGGGCCTGCTCGAACACCTGGCCGCGTGCGGCATCGTCGCCGTAGAACCAGCCGGCCACGGCGATCACCATCACGAGCGTCGGCGCGAGCGAGAACGCCGAGAAGAACGCGATGCTCGCGGCCATCGCCGAGCAGCGGTCGGAGGAGAAGCGCCTGAACGCGTTGAGTGCCCAGTTGGCCTGTTGTTGCGCGAGGCGGGTCGCCTCGGACGTGATCTGTCGTTTCATGACGGTTCGGTTGTGCGTTGAACGCAGGACATCGGTGGATCGGCAAATCGGTATTGATCCGACGAATCGATCATAGTTGCCTGAACTGTCTATAATTCCTTTCAGTTTCACCCCACCCCACAAAAACGCCGAGACCATCATGCTACAAATGTCCCGGCGCCAGTTCCTGAAGGTGACGGCCACGTCGCTTGCCGGATCGAGTCTTGCCCTGCTGGGCTTTTCTCCGACGGAAGCGCTCGCCGAGGTCCGACAGTACAAGCTGGCGCGCACAGTCGAAACGCGCAACACCTGTCCTTATTGTTCAGTGGGTTGCGGCATCCTGATGTACAGCCTCGGTGACGGCGCGAAGAATGCGCAGCCGAGCATCATCCATATCGAAGGCGATCCCGACCATCCCGTCAATCGCGGCACGCTGTGCCCGAAGGGTGCGAGCCTGATCGATTTCATCCACAGCCCGAACCGCCTGACGCACCCCGAGTATCGTGCGCCCGGCTCGGACAAGTGGGAACCCATCTCTTGGAACGACGCGCTCGACCGGATCGCGAAGCTGATGAAGGCCGACCGCGACGCGAACTTCGTCGAGACGGCGGAAGACGGCGCGAAGGTCAACCGCTGGCTGACCACCGGCATGCTGGCCGCATCGGCGGGCAGCAACGAAGTCGGTTATCTCACGCACAAGACCATCCGCAGTCTCGGGATGCTCGCATTCGACAATCAGGCGCGTGTCTGACATGGCCCGACGGTGGCAGGTCTTGCCCCGACGTTTGGCCGTGGAGCGATGACGAACCATTGGGTCGACATCAAGAACGCGGACGTGATTCTCGTGATGGGCGGCAATGCAGCCGAGGCCCATCCGTGCGGTTTCAAGTGGGTGACGGAGGCGAAGGCGCACCGCAAGGCGCGGCTGATCGTCGTCGACCCGCGCTTCACGCGTACGGCCTCGGTGGCCGACTACTACGCGCCGATCCGCACCGGCACCGACATCGTCTTCCTGGGCGGTGTGATCAACTATCTGCTGACGAACGACAAGATCCAGCATGAGTACGTGAAGAACTACACGGACTTCTCGTTCATCGTGCGCGAGGATTTCGCGTTCAACGACGGCATCTATTCCGGCTACGACGCCGAGAAGCACGCGTATCCGGACAAATCGAGCTGGGACTACGAGCGGGGCGACGACGGCTTCGCGAAGGTCGACCCGACGCTGCAGCATCCGCGCTGCGTCTACAACCTGCTGAAGCAGCACTACGCGCGCTATACGCCGGACATGGTCCAGCAGACCTGCGGCACGCCGAAGGAGAAATTCCTGAAGGTGTGCGAGATGCTCGCGACGACGGCCGTGCCAGGCCGAGCCGGCACGATCCTGTACGCGCTCGGCTGGACGCACCATTCGGTCGGCGCGCAGATGATCCGCACCGGCGCGATGGTGCAGCTGCTGCTCGGCAACATCGGCATCGCCGGCGGCGGGATGAACGCGCTGCGCGGCCACTCGAACATCCAGGGCTTGACCGACCTCGGGCTGATGTCGAACCTGCTGCCGGGCTACATGACGCTGCCGATGCAGGCCGAGCAGGATTTCGACGCCTACATCAAGAAGCGCGTGCAGCTGCCGCTGCGGCCGAACCAGCTGAGCTACTGGAAGAACTACAAGGCGTTCCACGTCAGCTTCATGAAGTCGTGGTGGGGCGACGCCGCGACCGCCGAGAACAACTGGGCCTACGACTACCTGCCGAAGCTCGACAAGCAGTACGACCTGCTGCAGGCGATCGAGCTGATGAATGCCGGCAAGATGAACGGCTACATCTGCCAGGGCTTCAACCCGCTCGCGGCGGCGCCGTCGAAGGTGAAGACGGCGGCCGGCCTCGCGAAGCTGAAGTGGCTCGTGATCATGGATCCGCTCGCGACCGAGACGTCCGAGTTCTGGAAGCATCACGGCGACTACAACGACGTCGATGCGTCGAAGATCCAGACCGAGGTGTTCCGGCTGCCGACCACGTGCTTCGCGGAGGAAAACGGCTCGCTCGTCAGTTCGAGCCGCGTGCTGCAATGGCACTGGAAGGGCGCGGAGCCGCCGGGCGACGCGAAGAGCGACCTCGAGATCATGTCGGGGCTGTTCCTGCGCATGCGCAAGATGTACCAGGCGGACGGCGGCAAGTATCCGGACCCGATCGTGAACCTGACCTGGCCGTACGCGAACCCGGAAAGCCCGACGCCCGAAGAGCTCGCGATGGAGTTCAACGGCCGTGCGCTCGCCGACCTGCCCGACCCGAAGGATCCGGCCAAGACGCTCGTGAAGAAGGGCGAGCAGCTCGCCGCGTTCGCGCAGCTGAAGGACGACGGCACGACCGCGAGCGGCTGCTGGATCTTCTGCGGCGCCTGGACGCAGGCCGGCAACCAGATGGGGCGGCGCGACAACTCGGACCCGACCGGCATCGGCCAGACGCTGAACTGGGCGTGGGCCTGGCCGGCCAACCGGCGGATCCTGTACAACCGCGCATCGTGCGACGTCGCCGGCAAGCCGTTCGACCCGACCCGCAAGCTGATCGGCTGGAACGGCAGCGCGTGGAAGGGCCCCGACATTCCGGACTTCAAGGCGGACGAACCGCCCGAGAACGGGATGGGACCGTTCATCATGAACCCGGAAGGCGTTGCGCGCTTCTTCGCCCGCGCGGGGATGAACGAAGGTCCGTTTCCCGAGCACTACGAGCCGTTCGAGACGCCGCTCGCGGCGAACCCGCTGCACCCTGACAACCCGCAGGCGCTGAACAACCCGGCTGCCCGCGTGTTCCCGGACGACCGCGCGTCGTTCGGCAAGGCATCGGAGTTCCCGCACGTCGCGACGACGTACCGGCTGACCGAGCATTTCCACTACTGGACCAAGCATGCGCGGCTGAACTCGATCATCCAGCCCGAGCAATTCGTCGAGATCGGCGAAGACCTCGCGAAGGAAGTCGGCGTCGCGCACGGCGATCGCGTGAAGGTGTCGTCCAAACGCGGCTACATCGTCGCGGTCGCGCTCGTCACGAAGCGGATCAAGCCGCTGACGATCGAGGGCAAGAAGGTCCAGACGGTCGGCGTCCCGTTGCACTGGGGCTTCAAGGGTCTGACGAAGCCCGGCTATCTCGCCAATACCCTGACTCCGTCCGTAGGCGACGGCAACTCGTACACACCGGAATTCAAGTCGTTCCTGGTGAAGGTCGAAAAGGCGTAAGGGGGAAGAGATGGCATTGCAATCGCTGGATATCAAGCGCGTCTCGGCCACCACGACGCCGCCGCCCACGGCGCGCGAACCGGTGACCGGGAGCGTCGCGAAGCTGATCGACGTATCGAAGTGCATCGGCTGCAAGGCATGCCAGACGGCATGCATGGAGTGGAACGACCTGCGCGACGAAGTCGGCACCAACGTCGGCGTGTACGACAACCCGGCCGACCTGTCGGAGCACTCGTGGACGGTGATGCGGTTCGCCGAATACGAGAACCCGGCGGGCGACCTCGAGTGGCTGATCCGCAAGGACGGCTGCATGCACTGCGAGGATCCGGGCTGCCTGAAGGCGTGTCCGTCGCCGGGCGCGATCGTGCAGTACAACAACGGGATCGTCGATTTCCACGAGGAGAACTGCATCGGTTGCGGCTATTGCGTGACCGGCTGCCCGTTCAACGTGCCGCGGATCTCGAAGAAGGATCATCGCGCGTACAAGTGCACGCTCTGTTCCGACCGCGTCGCGGTCGGCCAGGAACCGGCCTGCGTGAAGACCTGCCCGACCGGCGCGATCGTGTTCGGCACCAAGGAGGACATGAAGCAGCACGCGGCCGAGCGGATCGAGGACCTGAAGGAGCGCGGCTTCGAGCATGCGGGGCTGTACGACCCGCAGGGCGTCGGCGGCACGCACGTGATGTACGTGCTGCACCACGCCGACAAACCGTCGCTGTACCACGGGCTGCCCGACAATCCGTCGATCAGCCCGATGGTGAGGCTGTGGAAGGGCATCGCGAAGCCGCTCGCGGTCGCCGGCCTCGCGCTGACCGCGCTGGCCGGGTTCTTCCACTACACCCGGGTCGGTCCGAACGAGGTCAGCGAGGAAGAGGAAGCCGCCGCCCGCGACGAGGCGCGACGCATCAAGGAGGACGCAAAATGAAGCACGACGACCCCAACCTGATCGTCCGCTACACGCCGAACGAGCGCACGAACCACTGGATCACCGCGATCACGTTCGTGCTGCTCGCGCTGTCCGGGCTCGCGCTGTTCCATCCGTCGATGTTCTGGCTCACCGCGCTGTTCGGCGGCGGCCAGTGGACGCGGATCCTGCATCCGTTCGTCGGTCTCGTGATGTTCGTGTCGTTCGCGATTCTCGTGGTGCGCTTCTGGCATCACAACACGCTCGACGCGGACGACCGCCAATGGCTGAAGCAGATCGGCGACGTGCTGACCAACCAGGAAGACAGGCTGCCGCCCGTCGGGCGCTATAACGCCGGACAGAAGCTGCTATTCTTCACGTTGGTGGCGTGCCTGCTGCTGCTCCTGCTGTCGGGGATCGTGATCTGGCGGCGCTACTTCTCGTTCTACTTCCCGATCGGGGTGATCCGCGCGGCGGCCGTCGTGCATGCCGTGGCGGCCTTCGTGCTGATCGCGAGCATCATCGTGCACATTTACGCGGCGTTGTGGGTG
Organism: Burkholderia sp. Bp9015; assembly: GCF_003853505.1. Taxonomy (NCBI): domain Bacteria; kingdom Pseudomonadati; phylum Pseudomonadota; class Betaproteobacteria; order Burkholderiales; family Burkholderiaceae; genus Burkholderia; species Burkholderia sp. Bp9015. The sequence goes on along the minus strand of NZ_QTPZ01000007.1, from coordinate 111,893 downwards.
AAGGGCTCGATCGGGGCGATGGTGCGCGGCACCGTCACGCTGGGCTGGGCCCGCAAGCATCACCCGAAGTGGTTCCGTGAAAGCGTGAAATAACGCACTGGGGCGGGGCGGCTCGCCGATCGCGGCGGGCCGTTCCGTCAGCCGTCGGAATCGCCTGAAGCGCCGACCTGTCGGCGCTTGTTTATTTGGAAGACATTTTCGTGACACAACGCATTCTCGAACCGACCGAGATTTCGGCGCTCGATCACTCGGCCATTCCGCGCTTTCGCCTGCCGGAGCGCGGCACCGCGTTCGCCGCGCGTGCCGCCCGGCTGCGCAAGCTTGCCGACCTGAACCCGATCAGCGGCTACCTGCGGCTGATGGCGACCGTCGCCGACGCGCAGCACGCGACGCTGCAGGCGCTGGAACTGCCGCTGCCGTCGCCCGAAGCGATCGCACACGCGCAACAGCATTCGATGCCCCTCGTGCCGGCGCTCGACGGCGAGCGCAACCCGCAGTGGCGGGCCGTGCTGTACGAACTGCTCGACCGCGTCGAAAGTGCCGGGCTCGTCAATCCGTCGCTCGCGAAGCTGCTCGACCGGCTGCGCCTGATGGCGCCCGCCGAACTCGACGCGCAGGCCGACGCGATCCTCGCGTTGCGCTTCGCCGAAGTCGACCCGGCCACCGCGCCGTTCCTGATGGCCGCGCTGCAGGTCGTCTGGACCGATCTCGCGAGCCGCGTGGCACCGGCCGACGTCCCGTATCTCGACCAGCCGGGGCTGTGCCCCGTGTGCGGCACGCATCCGGTCGCGAGCGTCGTGCGCGTCGGCGGCCAGTACCAGGGCTACCGTTTCCTGCAGTGCGGCCTGTGCACGACCGAGTGGCACATGGTGCGCACGAAATGTTCGCACTGCGATTCGACCAAGGGCATCGCTTACCACGGGATCGAAGGTGGCAGCGAAGCCGTCAAGGCCGAGTCCTGTGACGAATGCAAGACCTATCGCAAGATCGGCTACCAGGAGAAGGACTACGAGTTCGAGCCGCTGGCGGACGATCTCGCGAGCCTCACGCTCGACCTGCTGATGAACGAAGCCGGCTACCAGCGCAGTTCGCCGAACCCGCTGCTGTGGCCGGACATGTCGCGCGAAGCGGAATGACGGTACGGAGCCGGGGCGCGCGCGAGCGCCTGCGCCGGCTGCCTGCCGCGCATGGAATTGGAGCCACCATTACGTGACCGAACCGGGTTTGAATGAACTGAATGCCGTCCTCGCACGCGTGCCGTCGGTGGAGCGCGTGCTGACGTCGGCGCCGCTGCAGCCGCTGCTCGCCGACTATGGCCGTACGCGCGTGCTGAACGCGGTGCGCGCCGAACTCGAACGCTGGCGCACCGCCGCGCAGCAGGATCCGCCGGCGGCCGGGCCGCTCGACGAGCCGCGCATCGCGGCGGCCGTCGCCCGCACGCTGGCCGAGCAGAGCGCGGGCACCGTGCGCGCGGTGTTCAACCTGACCGGCACCGTGCTGCACACGAATCTCGGGCGCGCGCTGTTGCCCGACGACGCGGTGCGCGCGGTGGTCGACGCGCTCACGCAGCCCGTCAACCTCGAATTCGACCTCGCCACGGGCCGCCGCGGCGACCGCGACGACCTGATCGACGATCTGCTGTGCGAACTGACCGGCGCGGAAGCCGCGACCGTCGTCAACAACAATGCCGCGGCCGTGTTGCTCGTGTTGTCGGCGCTTGCGCCGAAACGCGAAGTGATCGTGTCGCGCGGCGAACTGGTCGAGATCGGCGGCGCGTTCCGCATTCCCGACATCATGAGCCGTGCGGGTGCGAAACTGCGCGAGGTCGGCACCACCAACCGCACCCATCTGCGCGACTACGCGGACGCGATCGGTCCGCGCACGGCGATCCTGATGAAGGTGCACTGCAGCAACTACGCGATCAGCGGCTTCACCAAGGAGGTGACGCTGGCCGAACTCGCGCCGCTCGCGCGCGAGCACGGCCTGCCGGTGGCGGTCGACCTCGGCAGCGGCACGCTCGCCGATCTGTCGCAATGGGGCCTGCCGCACGAGACGACCGTGCAGGAAACCGTCGCGGCCGGCGCGAACCTCGTCACGTTCAGCGGCGACAAGCTGCTCGGCGGGCCGCAGGCCGGGCTGATCGTCGGCGATCGCGCGCTCGTCGCGAAGATCAAGAAACATCCGCTCAAGCGCGCGCTGCGCGTCGGCAAGCTGACGCTCGCCGCGCTCGAGCCCGTGCTGCGGCTGTACCAGGCGCCGGAATTCCTGCGTGAGCGGCTCACGACGCTGCGTCTGCTGACGCGGCCGCAGCGCGAGATCGCCGAGGCCGCCGAGCGCGTGCGTCCGGCGTTGCAGGCCGCGCTCGGCGGCGGCTTCGACGTGCAGGTCGAGCCGATGTTCAGCCAGATCGGCAGCGGCGCGCTGCCGGTCGACCAGTTGCCGAGCGCCGGGCTCGTCGTGCGCACGCCGGACGGCAAGCGCGGCGGCCGTGCGCTCGCGCAGCTCGAGAAACGGTTGCGCGAATGGCCGCGCCCGGTGATCGGCCGCATCGCCGACAATGCGCTGCGGCTCGACCTGCGCTGCCTCGAAGCGGCGGACGAAGCGGCATTCGTCGCGCAATGCGTGCAGGCCGCGGGGCCGGCTGCGTGATCGTCGGTACCGCGGGACATATCGATCACGGCAAGACGACGCTCGTGCGCGCGCTGACCGGCGTCGACACCGACCGCTTGAAGGAAGAGAAGGCGCGCGGCATCTCGATCGAGCTCGGCTATGCGTATACGCCGCTCGAGAACGGCGACGTGCTCGGCCTGATCGACGTGCCGGGCCACGAGAAGCTGATTCATACGATGGCGGCCGGTGCGAGCGGGATCGACTTCGCGCTGCTCGTGATCGCCGCGGACGACGGCGTGATGCCGCAGACCCGCGAGCACCTCGCGATCCTGCAACTGCTCGGCGTCGCGCATGGTGCTGTCGCGCTGACGAAGTGCGATCGGGTCGACGCCGCGCGCCTGTCGGCGGTGCGCGACGAGATCGCTGCGTGGCTGCACGGCTCGACGCTCGATGGCGCGCCGATCTTCGAAACCTGCGCGACGCGCGACGACGATCCGGGCGTCGCCGCATTGAAGCGTCATCTCGCCGATGCGGCACTCGCATGGCGTGCGCGCCGCGACGACGGCCTGTTCCGGCTCGCGGTCGATCGCGTGTTCACGCTCGCCGGGCAGGGGACCATCGTGACGGGCACCGCGTTCGCGGGCCGCGTGGCGACCGGCGACACGCTCGCGGTCGTGCGCACCGGCAGTGCTGCGCGCGTGCGCAGCATCCATGCGCAGAACCGGCCGGTCGACGCGGGCCGCGCGGGCGAGCGCTGCGCGCTGAACCTGGCTGGCGTCGACCGTGCGGACGTCGAGCGTGGCGATACCGTCGCGGATGCGCGGCTCGTCGCGACGTCGCCGCGTCTCGACGTCGAACTGACGCTGCTGGCCGATGCGGGGCTCACGCTGACGCACTGGGCGCCGCTGCACGTGCATCTCGGCACGCTGCATCGCGTCGCGCACGTCGCGCTGCTCGACGGCGATACGCTCGCGGCGGGCCAGATGATGCGCGTGCAACTGGTGTTCGACGAACCCGTGTTCGCGCTGCCGGGCGATCGCTTCATCGTCCGCAATCCGCAGGCGACGCGCACCGTCGGCGGCGGTCGCGTGCTCGATCCGTTCGGTCCCGCACGCAAGCGTCGCACGCCTGCGCGCCGCGCATGGCTCGACGCACTGGCGGCGTGGCTCGACGAAGGGCGGCTCGATGCGCTGCTCGCGCAGGCGCCGCTCGGGGTCGCGCGCGCGATGCTCACGCACCTGACGGGCTTCGCGCCCGACGTGCTGGCGTTGCCGGACGACGCGCTGGCGATCGGCCAGCGCGAGCGCGCGTCGAACGACGGCACGGTGATCGCGCGAGTGCATTGGGACGCGCTGCAGGCGCGGGCGATCGATACGCTGCGCGCGTATCACGAACGCGTGCCGGACGAGCAGGGGCTCGATGCGGCGCGCCTGCGGCGGATGGCGGCGCCGCTCGTCGGCGATGCGCTGTGGCGTGCGTTGGTCGATGCGCTGGTGGACGGCGGTGAGGTGGCGCGAAGCGGGCCGTGGCTGCATCTGCCGTCGCATTCGGTGAGTTTCGATGCGCGCGAGGAAGCGCTGGCGCGGCAACTGCTGCCGCTGATTCATGCGGGGCGCTTCGATCCGCCGTGGGTCCGCGATCTGGCGCGCGACACGGGCGCGCAGGAGGAGGCCGTGCGCACGCTGCTGCGCAAGCTCGCGCGGCGCGGCGACGTGCATCAGGTCGTGCGCGACCTGTTCTATCACGCGGATGTCGTGCGCGAGCTGGCCGGGCTGGTCGCGCATCTCGCGCCGACGCGCGGCGGCGGGCTCGACGCGGCGACGTTTCGCGACGCGACGGGGCTCGGCCGCAAGCGCGCGATCCAGATTCTCGAGTTCTTCGATCGGGTTGGGTATACTCGCTTCCACCGCGATCTTCACTTCCTGCGGCCTGACAGCGGTTGGGTGGGTGTACAGGCGTAGGCGCTCGTCGTTCTTTGGTTTTTTTCCCCACGGAAGGCATTCGTATCCGGTGGTACGGCCGGGCTTCAAACCCGGTTGGGGGTGTCAGACACTCCCGGGTCGGTTCGACTCCGGCTGCCTTCCGCCATGCCGGGCTTCCGCGGCGTTCCTTGAGCTTCCTCTGAAAGTCCGCAAGCCCATGATTTTGCGGGGTTTTGTGGGTAACGGCATGCTTGCGGCGTCCGGCCGGGTCCCCCACAATTTCCTCACGAAACATGGGTAGCGACATGGGTTTTGTGGGTAGGAAAGGAGGGCGGCATGGCGGGACGACAATTGCATCGGCTTAGCGCGCTGCGTGTCGCGAAGGCGGTGGATCCGGGACATTATGCCGACGGCGGTGGCCTCTTCATGCAGATTGCCGGCAGTGGCGCGCGCTCGTGGGTGTTTCGCTTCACGCTTAACAGGCGAGTACGCGAAATGGGCCTCGGACCGCTTTCACGAGTCTCGCTTGGTGAAGCGCGAAAGCTGGCCACTCAGTACCGCGAGATGGTTCGGGACCAGATTGACCCCATCCTCGCGCGGCGCGAAGAGCAGCATCGCCGATTGCTCGACATCTCCATCAATGCCAACGTGACGTTCCGTGAGGCAGCTGAAGCGTTCATTCGAGCGCACGAACCGGAGTGGCGAAACCGGAAGCACAGTCAGCAATGGGGCAATACGCTCAAGACTTACGCCTATCCCATCATCGGCGATGTGCGTGTGCGCGACATCGACACAGCGATGATTGTCCGCATTCTGCAGCCGATTTGGACCAAAAAGGCAGAGACGGCGCGCCGTGTGCGGGGGCGTATCAAGGCGATCCTGGACGCGGAGACCGTGATGGGCCACCGAACCGGCGGTAACCCGGCCCGATACGTTGATCATCTGCAATTAGTATTGCCGCGCTCGAAGAAGCGCTCGCAGGTCCGGCATCACGCTGCGTTGCCTTGGGAGGACGTCCCGGCATTCATCCGGGAATTGGAACAACGCCCGCGACGAGCGGCAAGAGTGCTGCACTTGCTTGTCCTGACGGCGACTCGCACGAACGAGGCGCGGTTTGCGCGGGTTGAGGAGTTTGATCTTGACAACCGTGTCTGGAGTATCCCTGGCGATCGCACGAAAAGCGGACGGCCGCTGCGCGTGCCGCTTTGCAAGCGGGCCGTCGAGATCGTACGCAGTGCGCTGCCGAAGGCGAAGTATGGATATTTGTTTCCCGGTTGCACGGAAGGGCGCGCACTGTCGAACATGGCGATGCTGTCCCTGCTGAAACGCATGTCGTACTCCGGCATCACCGTGCACGGTTTTCGGTCGACATTTCGTGACTGGGTCGCCGAATGCACCGACTATCCGGATTCTTTGGCAGAGGAAGCCTTGGCGCACATCATTACTTCGCAGACGATAGCGGCTTATCGGCGTCGCGATCAACTCGAAAGACGGCGGCTCATGATGGAAGACTGGGGTGCGTATTGTTCAAGCGGACGCATGCTTGAAGAGTCAATGGCGCCGATCATGCCGCAAACGTTCGCTGCCTAAATCGCCGCTGCTTTTGTTCTGGAAACGGTGCTGTGGGCCGGGTGGGTTTGCACGTGCCCGGTATCGCGAGTGCGAGGCTGTGTCGTCGGTATGTCGTTTGATCCTGGTGCAATGCAGGCCGAATTCATCGACATCTGGCGGTACCACTGCTATGTATGAAATTGGGGCGCCGCGGAGGCGAACGGCATGAATTCCAAAGGACCGTGGGGTGTCTTCAACGTTGGGCAGCTAAGGCGGATCGGAATCGCTTGGGCCGGCACGGCTTGATATAGATTCAATGGGCCTGCAGCATGAAACTGCAAGCCCAGAGAGTGCCCGTAGGGCGACCGATCGCTACGCTGCGGAGATCATTCGGCGATCAAGAAGCGATCACGTTTCTTACCCTTGATCCATGACGGTTCGCGGCCACGCCCGCTCCACGTCTTGCCCGTCTTCGGATCCTGATACTTCGGCGTCGCGGGTTGGCTGCCATTCGCGCTACGTGTGCGCTTGCGGCCGAAGACCTGTTCCGGCGTAAGACCGTACTCTTGAATACGGGCGCGAACTTCTTCGAGCACGGTCTCTAGTTCGGCCTGCCTAGCTTCTTCCGCTTGCACGAGCAGTGCATCAGCCTTGGCTTTCAATTCTTGATAGGTGGCCATTCTTCACTCCACGTGGTTAAAAGAAACAGTATTGAAATGGTCGCTTCGAAGAGTTCAATTCGGCGCGACACATCGGATCTGCGACATGTCATTGTCGGCAGCGCAATTGGAATTGATTGCGCGATTTTCTCATCGTTTGGACCAGGAGTCGACCATTTATCGTCCGAGGCCGCCGACCTGGTGGAACAATCGAAGCTGTACATTGGACTATTGCGGTTGCGTACGCGAATTGCCGACGATCATCAGTGTCTTGTTGGGCGGTCGCCCGTTGTGCGCTCGCCGCTCTGATCTGCGAGGGCGCATTGGGGCCATCTCCATTGGATTGCGTCGGACGGACAATGAGGAGGCCTATTTTGAGATCGCCGGCTCCGCCAAAGCGTAAAACTTCAGACAAGCCGCGTTATTTTTTCCGTACTTGAGTGATCTCGTGCAACTGACAGACCAATTCTGCGCCGATGCTGTGGTGGAGTGTTTCGTTTTTCCATATCGTTAAACTTCGCAGGCGCGCTGATCAGTGCCCCCCAATCTTCACAGTTGACACTGTTGCGAGAAGGAACGAAAAAAGACTCACCGATTTGCGCCGGCGCGATGCGTCCGGTCAGTTCGATGCATCAGCGATCCGATTTCTCGCGGTGTGTGGAGTACATTTCGCCACGTTCGAGGCGAGGCCTGCTATGGAGCAACGCGATAATGTTTGGCGATCGAGCGATACAAACGCATGCTTGGCACCGGCCTGCGATTGCGAGGCTTTGCAGATCCGCTTGCGACACGCCGAAGCACAGATTCGTCGTCTCACAAGATGCGTTCAACTGAAAGACGAGAAGTTGTGCGAGCTTGGGAAGGTCCTGGCGAACTCGGCGACCGCGCACTATTGCGTTGAAGAGCGCTTGCAGCGTGAACTCGATGCGCTACGGATTGATCTGCCGGCCGACGTGCCGAGCGCGCGCTACGGTCCTGTTGATGGCGATTCAATGGGAGGCGGTGTAGTCGTTCGGCTGCCTTACCTGACCGCGATCCTCTCAGTGTTGTTCGACGCGATGCGCCTGTTCTGGGCGGACTGCGATGACGGCCGCCTGCCAAAATCTTCGACTGTCGCTCATGCCATTGATGAACGTCTCGGACTGCGCGCACAGGCAAGCGGGGAAGGTTCGCGAACCGGTCAGGCCTACGCATCCGCCATCCGGCCAGATTGGGTAAAGGATGCGGATAATCGGCATCACCGCCGGCGATCCGCATCTTAGTCGTGGCCTTGGCTGCCGAGTGCCAATCTCGGCGGAGCGCGACGGCCCCTGCCGGGAAGAACGGCTATCGCATGTCTGTTGAACAACGACTAGCACATGGCTGCGTCCTCAGTGAGCCGGGAACATTCTGTGTGAGCGACTGATGCCATGTGATTGACGATCGGAGGTTGTCGAGGTTGGCTCCAAGGCTGGCGAATGTGGTGGGGGTGAGATCAATTGCACAGGTCAGGAACGGAGCGGTAGCTGTGTCCTGGTGCGGTCCAACATATTGCAGATCAAGGCCAAAGCGGCGGTACAGTCGTGCAATGGCGTGGGTGACGACACCGATGATGCGATTCGCGCCGAGCGATGCAGCGACGGCCATGACATAGGGAAAGAGTTGCATGTCCGAGCCGGCGAACCGGGATAGCTCCCACACAGTGGGTGAGGAGGGAAGGTCGAGGTTCGACGATCGAGGAAGCAGTTCTCGGAGCAGGTACGGAGAGGTAGTTGGCATCAGGCGTGCGCAACCACATATCTGTCGTTCGGAAGTGAGTGCAACAATCTGAACGGTGTTTTCGCCATCGAAGTGATCCCACTCGATTGTTTCATTTTCCTTAATGTCGGGCAACGGCCAGCCGAGGCGGCGCACGAACACGTCATATCGGAACGTGCCGAGTCCTTCACGAAGCTCAAGTGGCAAGTCGATCAATCTGCCGGCGATAATGAGTGGCATTTGCGTTCTCCATCGTCTATTGATGGGCGCAACGCTATCAAGTCGAAATAACAGCTGGAACTAGTGATGTAGGGAGGAGGCGCAAATGAACATTGGCCGCGTATTATCCGAGCAAGATTGAAGATCTTCGGTTGGTCCGGGATTATTCAATATATGGGATTTGAGAGGTCTGCGGGCATGGATAAAAATGCCAGTAGTACGCCCGCACATTCTTCGGAAAATTTTGGTCGGAAATAAGGAGCTAATCAAGCAGACCGTAATGTGAGGCAGTGACGGCGGCTGCTATCCTGCTATTCACGTTCAGAACCTTCATCGCTTCAGCGATATGGTATTCGACAGTATGGCGGGATATTCCAAGAATCATGCAGATATCCGACGACGTTTTTCCTCGCGCGACCCATGAAAGGCATTCACGCTGACGTGGAGAAAGCTCAATGAAAGATTGAGGGTCGGGAGGAGCGAACCGATCCAGCTCCAAACGAAATAGATTGCCGATTACACTCGCGAGCTGCCGGCTCGTCCCCGCATTGATACGGGATGACGGCCCTGACAGATTGATGAGCAAAACGCTGCCTCCGACCTCGCGAATTGGAACGCTGAGACCGTTTTTGAGGCCGGCGTCGCTTGCTTCCACAAGCACATGTCGCTCAGCGTGGTTCAAATCGGTTATATCACCCCAGCGATAAGGTCCGGAGGAAGTAAAAGCAGCTCGATGTACAGGATCGACGAGACCATAGTCGTGCTGTAGATAGTGCTGCACCCAGCTATTGGGATAATGCGAGAAAATTGCCTCCATAGACATGCTGGGTCGAGAGCGAATGCAAGTCAGGGAGATCCGGGTGACGGCGTAACATGGAAAGCCGAGTGGAAGCACCGCATTGCCAAGCAAGTCAGAAAGTGAAGGAATATCTTTTGCACCGGTAAAGAGTGCGAGGAGCGGCGCCATTCGGGTGGCTAATGTGACATTCCATGGTGGTGGCTTGGGCGCTCTTTTGTTTGCACGATGCCGAAATCGCGTTCTCATGACTCATACCTCGCTTATTACCTAGTGGCATTCGAGAGAAATTCTGGAGCAGGGCGCCGGCTCGGTGGCGGCGACTCGGACAAAAAGTATGGTAGTGGGGCGCTGAGTGCCCGCGCACCCGCAATGCTGTGGCGGACGCCGGAGGTCGCGTCGAGATGGACGTTGGGTGCGTAGCTAGTATAGAGTCTAATGGTTGGGATCGGAACGTCAGCCAATAGAATGTAATAATTTAATACGCGATTTTATTTTTTAAAGTCACTGTCAGAAAAAGGAACGATATTGCGACGTATTTCGCGATCACGTACCGCGCTATCGGCGAAATTTCCTGAATTCAATGATCCTGTTAGCGAATGAAGAGCGCCGCTGCGGAAAATCCTCCCACTCCCCGGGCGCATAGTAGGAAAGGCTTACCGGGAATCAGATCATCGCAGTCGGCGAGATTGATAAATGGGTCGCTGACCGTCACATGCGCGACGCGGACAAAGTTGTCAGTAAACAGGCATCGTGCGGGAAGGCCAAGCGATGCGACAGTTCTGCGCCAGGTTGGCAGATCAAGATGGGAGGGCAAGATGCGCTGAATTTCGGCTGGGGGCACATTTGCCTCGGCGCTGGTTTGCGTCGCGAGCCGACGCGCCGCAAAGAAGTATTGAGCTGCGAAACGCGATTCATCTTGTCCCAGAGTGCCGCGCCAACCTTCGCCACTCGCGTGAAACGCGAGCGAGACCAATCGATTGACCGAGGCATCGCGTTCGACAAGCACAGCACATGCGCCGTCGCTGAGTAATCCGGCCCCGGCTATTGACCGGTCGCTTGCGATGGGCATGGCGTCTGCGCCGACCAGCAGGCCTCGGTTGATGGCCGGACGGGCCGTAAACATTGCGCGAATGATCCGTAGCGCGCCCAGTGATGAGGCGCAATGCTGTTGCGCAAACGAAAATGCCTCCGCCTGCTCGAAATTGAAGTGTTCGCATAGCAGGCGTGGCAAGGACAGCGGCGGTGGGGCGACACTGCCCTGAAGCGTGTGAACGTAGACGAGAAAGTCGACCGTGTCGGGCGCAAGCTGGGTCGCATGAATGAGCGATTTGATGGCGTTAGTGGCTAGCGAGAGCGCAGTGCGTCCCCGAGCATCGTAGAAGGCGTGCACCCCCGCTTCTTCGAGGCGTTTGATGGTCTCGGAGGACTGCTTCGTTCGTTGGCCCCAGCTGCGAACGTCATCGACCGGCTCAGGTAGGTAGTAAGCGGTATGGACGATCCCAATGGATACGCTCATGGCGGGTTGAGATATACGAGCGGCCTGCCATGTGATCCGAACAATGCGCAACCGACGAAGCCGCCTAGGCCGACGCCCCACGTCAGGATTCGCTCGCACACTGGCAGGTCGTGAGATTCGAGTACATCGGCGAGCTGCACGATAGGTTCGGCTGCGCCTAGATTGGCGCGACGGCAGTCGGAAAATTCAATGAGACGGCGACCGAGATGTCGGCAAATAGCTTCATCAAGTGGCGGATCTATTCCTGCTCCTACGACGGTGCCAACGTCGTGGGGTTGAAGCGCGTGTCGGAGCAGTATCGCGTCGATCGTCGATCGCAGCGCTCGAACCCAATCTGTGCGGATATCTTGGCTTGAGAGCGGGGCGGGTGTCGCGACCCGGTGGAGGCGGCTGGCGCGAGCGTCGATCACCATCAGTCCGCAAGACGCAGGTCCGGAGCGCTCCACCAGGATGGCGCCGGCTGCATCGCCCTGCACGATTCCCTGGTCGGTCCATCGCGAAAACGGAGAACACCACTTTTCTGCAGCGACGATCAAGATGGTGCGGATGTCGGGCTCCGCAATCAGCAGATCGCTGGCCAGCTGCAGCGCCGTGAACGTGGAGGCCCCCTGCTGTTGGGAGACGGCGAACGGGAAGCACGGCGCGCCGATTACTGCGCGCAAGCGTCCGGCGGTCGTTGTGGACACATGCTCGTTAAGGCTACTGTGGCAGAACATGGCAATATCGATCGGCGCTGCATCGGCTGGCCGCGCTGCACATATTGTCTGTGCCACTTTTGCAGCGAGCCCGGATAGATCGGTATCGCGCTCAATAGGCACACAACGAAATTCGTCCGCCGCTGCGTTGACCGCAGCGCTTCTGGTTGCAGCCGCTTTCGTTGTGGAGTGGGGGGCGTAATCGGCTTGCCACGACGTGACCCAAGCGTGCCAACCGGACCGTATCGGAGCACCACGCGTCGGTTCGATTCCGCGCCCACGAGGTACAGCGACTGTGCGCGGCACATAGCTGGCAAGTGCCGTGATCACGGGTGTATTCATGGTGCGCGTGGTAGCGCGAGGTCCTCGGGCAGCAGGTCATAAATGAGCCGCCCGACGCGCGTGCCATCGACGAGATGACAGTCTCGTTGCAGTCCGATCAGACGAAAACCCAAGCGCGCGAGTAGACGTTGTGACGGAACATTGCAGTCGACAGCCCATGCTGTGATGCACCGCAGCCGATCACGGGTGAACGCTTCATGAAGGAGGTATGTCGCGGCGTTGTAAGCCATATTGACGCAGATTGGCCGCAACCGATCGCGAAGGATCCAGAATGAGCCCGTCGCGAAGCGATGCGTGACGTCACTGACGGCGACCACACCACTCGGCACTGTATAGCCAGCCGAACCGAACACGCGTATTCGATGCTGTCTGCTATGGACCATCGCTTGCACCGCCAATGCGGGCAGGGCTTGGCGGCCGAGCCCGAAGTCGAACCACCGACTGATGGTCGGCTGGGCGAGCCAGGCGACGATGTCGTCGATGTCATTCGGCCCTGGTTCGCGTAACCAGCAAGTGGAGGACGTTGCGTGCGTTACAGCGTTGTCCATTGAGGGCTGAAGCGAGCCATCCGTAGGGGCGCAGCCATTCATAAGTCGCCCCCCTCATTCGCGTCCCGCGGCTCCGAGAGCCAGCCGAGCGCTGTGTCGATCTGCAGCAGGAATTGGGCAAACCAATGGCTGGTCTGGAAGCGTGCTGCCGGCGGGAGGCCTTCAACATAACCGTGGCCGCCGCAAAGCTGCACGAATTCACGACTGACGTTGACCGACTCGGCCGCGACGTGTCGTAGTAACTGACGGACCAGCAAGACCGGCGGAGACGGGCGGGCTGCACTAACAGCTTGCAGAAAAAGATGGGTGCCATGGGCGGCGATCAGCATGTCGGATAATCGCGCCGCGATGAGTTGATGGTTTGCCAACGGCTTTCGGAACGCTTGCCGAGTCGCCGCGTAATTGAACGCGAACCGGATGCTATGTTGCATGGCGCCCGTCAAGAGCGCAGTGATATAGAGGCCGATTTCCGTCAGGTACGTTTGCGCGGGGGGAGTGATATCGCTGTCGGCTCGTGCAATCACGGCGAGCGGCGTTTCGGCCGCGGCCTCGTCAGAATGCAATTGCTCCAACACGAGGGCGCCGAGCGTGGCGATGCCTGTCGATCTCGACGATCGCTGATCATGCGGGCGCTCGGTGAGGAGGAGGTGCCGCTCGTCATCTATTCGCATGGTGAGGGTCACCGCGACGCCCAGTGGACCGAGTTGCCATATTGTTGCGTTTTCGATGCCGGGCACGGACAACGCGATCGCTGTTGTGCCGTCGAAATACGCCTGAACAGGCCGAGCCAGAACCGGACCGAGCGCATTGTGCGTACGGAGCACCATGAGCGCGGGTGCTGTCAGCGTCAACTCCAATGCACGCTCAAGCGGTCCAGCGGCGAGCGCTTCGACAACAAGTGCCAGACCGTGACGGTCGATTCCCAGGCCGCCGTGTTCCTCGGGTAGGACCATTGCTCCAAGATCAAGCGTTGCGGCTGCGAGTCTGACGGTTTCTTGCCATGCTGCTACGCTGGGTGAGTCGGTCAGCAAAGGCTCCAGTCGGTCGCGCGCGAAGCGTTGGCTCGCGATATGGAGGTTGCGTTGATCATCGGTCAGTGCCCACGGCGCCGGAGCAGGTCCCGGCGGGAAGGAATCAGGGGAGAACATCACAATCCTCCACAAAGAACGAGGGTGGTCAGACGAGCATCTCGATCGCATTCGGGTGGCCGAGAAAGTCTCCAGGGCTAGCCGAGCGTCCATACGCACCCGATTGGAAGACGACCACAAAGTCCCCAATGCGTGCCTCGGGAAGCAGCACGTCATCGGCGATCCGGTCGAGCGGCGTGCACAGGCATCCGACGATGTGGCAACGCTCCGTAGGGGCTTGTGTCTGGCGATTCCCGATCGTGACCGGAAAATTGCGACGCAGGATCTGCCCGAAGTTCCCGGATGCAGCCAGGTGGTGGTGCAGGCCGCCATCGGTGATCAGGAACGTTCGGTCTCGGGATACCTTGCGATCGATGACGCGGCACACATAGATGCCGGCTTCCCCGACCAAATATCGTCCAAGTTCCAGGGCGGTGCGTGTGTCCGGCAAACGACCGCGGAATACGTCGAGCCAATCGTGCATGGCATTGGCGACCGCAGCGAGGTCAAGTGGTGTTTCCCCCGCGAAATAGGGGATGCCGAAACCGCCTCCGAAGTTCACGTATTGCGGAGCGAGCGGCAGGCCGGCGGCCAATTTCACGACGAGATCTGCGCTTTTCCGTTGAGCCTCGATGACGGTCGGGGCGTGCAGACACTGGGATCCCCAAAAAATGTGAAAACCGGCTAACGTCACTTCTCTAGCATCGAGCTCGCGCAGTAGCTCGGGCACCTGCTCCGCATCGAGCCCAAAAGGGGTGGCACCGCCACCCATGCGCATGCCGCTGTGATCGACGTGAAAGTCCGGGTTGACTCGTATGGCGACCTTCGGCTGCACACCCAGCTCCCAGCCGAGTGCTGTCACGAGGTGCAACTGGGTGACCGATTCGAGGTGAATGTTGACACCGCTCGCGACGGCGCGACGCAAGTCGTCGCGGCTCTTGCCTGGGCCGGCGAAGCCAATCAGTTCTGCGGGCATGCCCGCATTTAGCGCAAGTGCCATCTCGTTGGCCGATGCCACGTCGAACCCGTCCATTTGTGGCGCGAGGTGATGGACGACCGCCGCCATCGGGTTGGCCTTGATCGAGTAATGTAGGTCGATACCGGCTGGCAGCGTATCGCGCAGCGTGCATACTCGCTCGTCGAGCGTTGCGCGATCATAGGCGAAGAACGGAGTGCGCCCTGCGCGATCGGCCAGACGAGTGATCTCGACGCCGCCGACGGTGAGGACGCCATCGCGCTCGCCAAACAGTCCATTCATGATTGCCTCACTTCGGCGGCGGCGTCAGGGCTCGAGAAGGCGGCGCGCAATGCGGCCCGATCGAATTTCCCGTTGGGGTTGCGTGGAACCGTCTCGCGAACCACGATGCGATGCGGCACCATGTAGCGCGGCAGATGCTCCACACACCAGACCTGAAGCGTTTGAGCATCGAAGCCCGTGGCGGCCGGCACGACCAACAAGACGATCGCTTCGCCAAGTTCATCGTCAGCGATGCCGAAGGCAACCGCTTCCGTGACAAGGCCGCTGTCATGAACGACTTCTTCGATCTCTTCAGGGCTAATGCGATAACCGGAGCTCTTGATTTGCGCGTCGTTGCGCGCGACGAAGTACAGGAATCCTTCTACATCTCTCCGTACCAGATCACCTGACCAGACCGCACGATCTCGTGGTGCGCCGCCCGGTTTCAGTTCGGGCGAAGGTCGATAGCGCTGGGCTGTGCGCGTCGCGTCGTTCCAGTAACCGAGCGTGACGCAGGCTCCGATATGGACCAGTTCTCCGGTTTCGTCGGGTCCACAAGGCGAGCCGTCATCGCGCACGACCAGAATCCGGGCATTAGGGACGGCTTTTCCGATTGAATCGGGGCGGTGGTCCACCTCTGCGGGATCGAGAAAAGTTGAACGAAATGCCTCGGTCAGGCCATACATCAAATAGGGTTTGGCCTGCGGAAACAATGCCCGGAGTTGCAGCAAGACAGGCGCCGGAAGCCTGCCGCCAGTGTTCGCGAAGTAGCGCAATGTCCGGCGTGCCGGCTCGGGCCAAGCCGCACGGACCAGTTGCATCCATAAGGGCGGCACGCCCGTGATTGCTGTAATACGTTCGCTCGCACAGGCATCGATGACGTCTTGCGGCGCAAGATAGTTGATGAGCACGGCAGTGGCCCCCACGGCCCAGCTGGATGTGAGCTGACTCAGGCCAGCATCGAAACTGAGCGGCAGGGCGGCGAGGATTCGATCGGATGAGGCGTGATTCAGATAATGGGCAACGCTCCAGGCACCCTCGAGCAGGTTGCGGTGGCTTAGCATCACCCCTTTGGGCAGTCCGGTCGAGCCTGATGTGTACAGGATGGCGGCTAGATCCGTGTCGACATTGGCCCATGCCGGTGGGTGCAGTGGCTTTTCACTATCCCATTCCGTGCGATTACCGCTTGCGGACTCGGGCCAGCTTTGAACGTGGGTTGTTGTTCGGAGATGTCGGCTTGCGGAGCCACCATCGTCCACGATGATTGTGTTGGAAACGCCGGTAAGACCATGTTCGTCGAGGACCCGGGCGCGCAGCGCACTGGTAATCAGGCAATCGGCACCGGAGTCGAGCAGGATGTGAGCGACCTGTTGGGGTTTGAGGAGCGGATTGATCGGAACGAACACGCATTGCGCTGCAGCGGCACCAAGCATCGACACGACGGTTTCGACACGTTTGTCCAGATAGATCGCAATGCGCGCGCCGGCCGTGAATCCAAGCGCGTAGAGCGCATTGCCCATGCCTCGCGCGCGGTGAATCAGGTCCTGATAGGTTACTCGGGTGGAACCGCAGACGAGAGCTTCCGCGTCTGGGGTGCGGTTTGCAGCGGCTTGCACGAGGTCGAGGACGTTTCTCATGATGGAATCCGGATCGAATGTCGAGCGTTGAAAGGAAATCGTTCAGGGGATCAATGGCGGACCACCATGGCACCGAAGCAGCCAGCGAGACCACACGAAAACAGCAGCGACCAACCACCCGGTTCCCGGTTCGAACAGGTCTGGAAGTTAATGAAGGGATCGGCGCCAAAGACGTGGCCGACTGGCGCGAAGTTAGCCGTGAAAAGCCGCTCACGAGGGATGGCTAGCATTGCCATCAGCCTGGACCAGCCCGGCAGATTGGCGTGATGAGGCAGTACATGCGTGATCTCGCGTGTCGTAATGCCTGCTTGTTGGATGGCGGCCCGCATGGTCGTGAATGCAGACCAGTAGTACCGATCGTCGGGAACCGGCTGCAGATCCTCGTCGGTGCCGCGGAAGGATCGTCCGTCTGTGTACACGTGCAGGCCCGCAATGGCGTTTCGATGACCGTCTCGTTCGAGCAATAGCGCACAGGCACCGTCGCTATGGAGGGCAAGATCCTGGATTGCTCGCAGCCGGTCGCAGTGGGATCCGATCACATCGGCACAGACCACAATCGCGTGCCGGATGGAGGGCCGTCGCATGGCGAGCGCCTGCAATACACGGATCGCGGCCATTGGCGAGACGCAGTGCTGCTGCGTGACTGAAAATGCCAGCGCGCGGTTCAGATCTGTTCGGGACTGAATCTGTTGGGCGGTACTTGCTGGTGGTGCGATAACGCTGGTCTGAATCGTGTGCGTGTACACCAACGCATCGATCGTTTCAGGCGCCGTCCTGGTGTCGCGCAGCAGGGACGATATGGCGTCGACGGCAAGCGTCACTGGGGATTCGCCGGCCGCGTCGTGGAACTGCGTTACGCCGTTTTCGATCAGTGCACGTGCACGCGTAGACGGCTGGCCACAGCGCTGCGCCCAGCGATGTGCATCCACAGTTCGATCCGGCAGACTGAATGCGATGCCAGACAGCGCAAGGGAGCTATTCTCTTGCGACGCAATCATGATCCACCTCCACGAAATTCAAGGAGAGCGCAACCGGCCTGCCCTTGGAAGCCGGCGGACCAAACGAGGGCATGTTGTCCCTCGCTAGGGTTGATCGACCGCAGCAGCGCGTCGAGCCGTGCAGGCGTGTCTGCTGCACAGAAATGGCCGGACGCGTCCATACGTATGTGGCAGACCCGTTCGGGCCGCAGTCCGCAACGTGTATTGGTTTCGTGAGCCAGTCGAGTGTCGATTGGCGCCGGAAGTACCCAGTCGACATTGGCAGGTTGCACACCTGCGCTTGCGCACGTCTCGCTAATGACGTCTGTGAGCGTCGATATGTAGACGGGTTCGCGCTCTCTTGCGAGATGTGGGATTCCGGGCGTCCGTATGGTGAGCCCGCTTACGCGCCATCCGGGGCCGGGGTGTCTCGCGATCAGTGCGGCAGCGGCCCCGTCACCCATGTCGATCAATGCACTGACCCGACGTGAGAACGGCCGGCGCCAGCGTTCCGCGGCGACAATCACGACGGTATTCAGTCTGATGTCAGCGGCCATCATCGCTACGGCAATTTCCAACGCCATCAGGAACGACACGCCTTGAAGCTGGCCGACCGCAAGCGGTGCTCGGCTTGATCCAAGTTCGCTGTGGAGACGGCAGGCACACGACAATGCCAGATCATGCTCGAAGCTCGTTGTGCATACGATGATTTGATCGAGTGTGGACGCGTCGACCTGAGACGACGAGTCAAGCAGCGTTCGCACTGTGGCAAGTGCCATGTCGGACAATGTCTGGTCGGATTCCACAGCGACCCGGTTATCAGTAGCTCGTGATGCTTGCGGCAACGGAATACCGGCCACGCCGAATGGGGCACCACTGTCGCGCCACCGCAGCGTATCGGCATACACTGCTTGCATCACGTCCTCTCGTGCGGACCCACCCGAAACCATGAATGGTTCAATATGTGCATCGGCCGGGACATCGCGCTGTGGGATATATCGTGCCGTGGCGACAATGCGCGGTTCGGTGCCAGTGAAGTTAGTCGAAGGATGCATGGGATTCGACGAACGAGACGAGATTGCCGAAGCGCAGGAACAGATCGGCGGATAGATCCTCAGGGGCCAGCGTGAAGCCGAAGCGCTGTTCGAGTTGCAGCAGCAAGTCCGTCATATTCATCGAATCCACGCCGACGTCGAAGAGGTTGGTGTCGTCTACGATGAGATCGGTGCTTAGGGTGCTGCCAAGTACCGATAGCAAGCAGGTTTTTACTGTCTCGGACACGCCAGCGGAGCTGGGGGAGGCGGGGTGGGGTGCCATGAACGATCTCCAGTGCGAATTTCGGACGGGTTCAGGATGGGGGCGCTTCTGTGGAGCGGTGCGACGCGGGGGAGGTAGCCTCCCAGGGAAGTGATGCCGAACGTAGTGCGGAGCGAGCAATCATGAGCCGTTGCAGGTCCCCGGTGCCTTCCATGATGTCGAAGGCCTTTGCATCGCGATAGCTTTGCTCAAGCGAAGGAAAGGCAGCGATACCATCAAGACCGGCGAGATCGATCGCCGCTCGGGTGACGCGGGCGGCTACTTGTGACGCATATGCCTTGGCCATTGACGCATCCATGGAATTCGCGATGTCTTGATCGGTTTTCCACGCCGCGTGTCGGCAGAGCAACTGGGCTGTAGTGATTTGCCGATCGATATCGAGCAGGGCTTCGTTCACGTCGGCCGTGCGCTGGTGTTGATTCACAGGATGTCCACCTGCTTCGAAGTAGGCCGCGAGATCGTCGCGTACTCGTCGACATGCGCCGACCATGACCGCGGACAGTAGCGGGCGGAAGTAGTCCCATGCGTGTTGTGCGCCCGAAAACGCGTCGTTTAGGGGTTTTTCGTTACCGCGTCTGAGGAGCGCGTCGTCAGGTACTTCACATTCGTTGTAAGAGAGAACTGCGAGCTGACTGGCGCGCAGCCCCACCATTTGCTCGACGCGATCGATGGAGAAGCCCGGGATATTGCGATCGACGTGGAACGCTCGAACGCCGAAGCGACCAGCGTGCCGATTGATGGTGGCGAACGTGATCACGTCGTCCGCGCGTGCGCCGTTGGTGATGAAGCACTTGGTACCGTTCAGTACCCAGCCGCGTGCCGTCTTGCGAGCGGTGGTCCGCATCGCGGTCGCATCAGAGCCGCAGTCGGGCTCCGTAATAGCAAACGCACCCCAGCGCGGTGTGTCACTGCGAAATCGTTTGAAAAAGTGGGTCTGTTGCTCGCCGCTGCCGAGTGCGAGGACGGGCGGCATTGCGAGGCCAGGGCCGGGCAGAGCGAGCGCTAGCGCCGCGTCGGCGTACCCGAGATATTCCATCAGTGTGGTGCGCGACATCAGTGATTGCACGTCCACGCAACCGCCGTATGCGGCTGGAACGAGATTCAAGTTCAGCGCAGGTACGTCCAAGGGTGCAAAAACTGCATCTGGAATCTGCCGTGTCCGGTCGGCTTCGGGGCCGTGCAAACGCATGCGTGCTGCAAGCTGATCCAGTTCCAGCCCGTCGTCCGAGAGGTTGGCCCGGATTGTCGCAAGCGTGGATTGCACCTGAGACGACTTCACCGACTCTGACATGAGGGATTTCTCCTGATGGCAACCAATATCGAGTGACCGACATCCAGGGAAGTGATGGGTACTCGGCGCATGGCATTCGGATTGCAGCGTAGGTCTTGGGCACTATCCCGGCTACTCCCAACGTTGGGAGGGAGGCTTGCATGGAGCCGGAAATCTGGCCGTGTCGGGCGCGGATGCCTGATAATGGCGCCGGGATACAGCAGCGAATGGCCAACGACGGACGTGACCGATATGGCAGGGCGAAAACCGACAACCGAAAAGAAGATGCCGCTGGCGCAGCCGGATAAACGAGGCTCGCGCGCGATCAAGCGAGGCGACCAAGTGGCCGAGCAGATCAAGCGTTGGATTAACGACGGGCAGGCGCGACCAGGGAAACGCTTGAACAAGGAGGCTGAGCTTCAGCAGATGTTCAATGTCAGCCGAGGCTCGATGCGCGACGCGCTCAAAGCCCTAGAGATACAAGGGCTCGTGAGCCTCAGTACCGGGCCGGATGGCGGGGCAACGATCACACGCGTGCCATTGGCCCGAGCATTTCAGTCGCTGCAGAACTATCTCTTTTTCGAGAGCGTCACGCTCGAAGACATTTATGTGGTGCGTCGCACGCTGGAGCCCATGGTGGCGGCGGGTGCGGTCCCCCATCTGACAGACGCGGATTTCGAGGCGCTCGAGCGCAGTGTGTCCGTTTGTGAGCCGTTCGAGACACGTCACGCCGAGGCGCTCGACCAGCGCCATGAGGATATCCATTTCCACGATGTGCTGGCTGCTGCGCATCCGAATGCGTTTCTGCGCAGCCTGTGCCAGATCATCAACCAGATGCTGCACACGCTCGTGATCGTGGCGGGAAACGTGACGCAGCAGGACTATCAGGCATTCGGGCGGCACACGGTTGCCGCGCACCGCGCGATACTGGACGCCGCGCGACGCCGGGATGCCGACGCAGTCGCGCAACTCATGACGGCGCACATGGATGAAGCGCATTCGCAGCTGCGCACAGTGCACGCTGCGCTGCAGCAGAAGCTGGTACTGGATTCCGAATTGGATCTTAGCGAACGCGGCGAGTCGTGATTGGCGGTCAATGTTGACGCTCGCTGCGATCGCCGGTTCGCAGACACGGAAATGACATCATCGGATCGCCTGGACCTACAGAGTGTGCTGTCGATTCGATAAATTTGGATGTTCGCGGACGTTGCCGTCGGTTCGGCCGGTCATCGCCACCCGCATTTCACCTCAGCTTACGTGCGCAGCGAACGAGGTGCAATCTGTTTGGCTATCTCAGGTCATTCGCGTCTCCCGCCAGGGACAGAAGCCAACAGAGCGCGCGTCATCTCAGCCAATGGCGCTCTTCCCAATGCGAGCTCGAGCACATGGCTGACCCAAAGAACCAACGCATCAGAGTGACGGCCTCCGACGATCTGTACACCAATGGGTAGTTGGTCGTCCGTTAAGCCTGCGTAAAGACTCGCCGCGGGCAAGCCGAGTTGATTACACCATGCAGTGAAATGTGGAAACAGCTCATTGCTCGACGCTACCTCGGCGAGCGGCATGGCGACACGCGGGTACACAGGGCAGATCAGGATATCGTGCCGCTCGAAAAAAGCATTGACCGCGGCACCTAGGTCGCCACGTTCGATCAGCGCGCCCAGCAATGCCTCACGCGAAACGTCATCTCCTTCACGAGCATGTGCCTGCAGTGTCGGATCCAGTTCCTCGATGTCACCGGGCAGGCCGGACGTGAGCTGTCGGCAGAACGCGCGCCATAGGGTCGCATGGACGGCGTTGCATCGATCGATGCTGGGCGGGTCGGCAGCATCAACTCGGGCACCTAATTCGCGGAGTGTGATTGCGGCACGCATCACTGCAGCGTGGATTCCAGGTTCAACCGCAATCGGCAGCCCGAGAGTTGGACTACAGGCGATACGGATGCCGTCGGGGACAGGCCGACATTGCAGACCGCGTGCGTAGTCACCACCATCGAACGGTAGGGCGTACCAGTCACGGCTGTCTGGCAGGCTGATCACGGTCAGTATGCGCGCCGCATCTTCGACGCAGCGCGTCATAGGGCCGACATGGCTGAGCAAACCGAACGGGCCGCGGGGCGCATGAGGCACGCGCCCGAAGCTGGGTTTGAACCCGAACGTTCCCGTGAATGCAGCGGGAATACGAATGGAACCACCGCCGTCGGTCCCGATTGCTGCGGAGCCCATCCCGAGCGCAACTGCTGCTGCTGCACCACCGCTGCTACCGCCGGGCGTACGCGTGAGATCCCACGGATTGCGTGTAGTACCGGTAAGGGGGCTGTCCGTGACGATCTTATGTGCAAAGTCGGGCAGCGTGGTCTTGGCAAAGCAGATTGCACCCGCTTCACGCAGTCTTGCAACGCAGGGACTGTCCGAATGAGACGCTTCCGGCGTGGTAACGCGAGAGCCGAACCGAGTTGCGACGCCTGCGATGGAAACGTTGTCCTTGATCGTGATCGGTACACCATCAAGCGGCCCCAGGGGTATGCCGTGTCGCCATCGGGCCTCGGAGGCCTCTGCCATGCTGAACGCTGTGTCGGTGATTTCGCAGACCGCATTGACCACCGGATCGAGCGACTGAATGCGATCGAGCGCGTCACGCATGACGTCGACCGGCGAGGCTTCACCGCTTTCGTAGAGGGCACTGAGCTCGTGCGTCGTTAGCTCACAAAGGTAGTTGGTCATCCCGCCTCCAATTAATTATAATAAATTAAAGATAGGCGCGGTGATGACGTGTGTCAAGGGCGCTTGAGGATGGATATGTGTAGGGTAAACACGACGATGGTGGTCGTTGACAGCCGATTTCTAGGCTCGTAGATTGGTGATAATAAATTTGCCGAAGAGGATCGCCGCCGCCGGAGGTCGGCCTGTATGTCTAGCACTTCCAACTCGCCTGGGGGAGAAGTCAGATATATCCATCGAGCGCGCGTCACCACGGCCGACAGCGCGGCGGGAGGCGAGGGTTACGGCAAGTGTTGCGACGGGGGAGTGGCTCCGCAGAGATGGGGCGCCAAAACAGAACAGATCAACGAAGACTGATGCGGTCCTCGGCGCCTTTGACTATCTGCGATAGCGGCGTGTCGAGTGCCTCAGCCAGAACGAGCAGGGCTTCGAGTCCGGCAACCGTCTCAGCGCGTTCGATGAGCGAGACGGTATTGGGATGGACGTTTGCGCGAACAGCGAGCCCGACCTGTGTCAGCTTTTTTCTTTTGCGACGGCTGCGTATCTCGTTGCCGAGCGCTTTGATGAATGATTCTGTGGTCATGCCAACTCGATTTGATTAGGCAAATCGAGTATCGGGGAGCATTCGCTCCAAAATTCACAATATATTGTGAGTTCGATATGTTTTGTCCTAAAATTCACAATATATTGTTAGTTTTTGTGGGCGATGTGGGCCAGTCGCTGGACCGATGGAGAGGGGGCAAGGGACGTCGTTCCCCCCGAGGGTGACGTGTCAAGTTGAGATGGCGCGCGCCCTTTTGATTGGTGTGAGCTTGTGAGGGATATATGATAGGAATCCTTAATATATTGAGTTACGTCTGCATCTTGATGCTGATTGCTTTGGGGCTAGCCATTGTTTTCGGCCTGATGGACATCGTGAACCTCGCACACGCGGAATGGGTGACGATCGGTGCCTACACGTTGGCCGTGGCGCAATCGTTGGGCGGGCCCCATGCGTTCTGGCTCGCGTTGTTTGTGGCGCCGGTGGTTGGTGCGGTGCTCGGGTGGTTCCTTGAGCGTCTCGTGATCCGACTGCTTTACGACCGTCCGCTCGATACATTGCTTGCGACGTACGCGATCAGCTTGATCGTCCAGAAAGCCCTCGAACTGATTTTCGGCACACATCCGATGCTGGTGTACGCGCCCTTAGATGGGGCGATTCCCGTGCCGGGGGGCAGCTATCCGGCGTATCGACTCTTCGTGATTGGCGTTGCAGCGGTGGTGACGACCGGTTGCTGGCTGCTATTTGCCTATACGCGCTTCGGAACTCAGCTGCGTGCTGTGATCCAGCACCCAGCGATGGCGGAGGCAGTCGGTATCGACACGAGGCGGCTGAACCGGCTGGCGTTCTGTGGCGGTGCCGCACTCGCATCGCTGGCGGGCGTCCTTGTCGCGCCGATGATATCGGTGGAGTCCCATCTTGGCGTCGCCTATCTGGCCAAGGCGTTCTTCGTGATTGTGTTGGGCGGTATCGGTTCGATCGCCGGCAGTCTGCTGGGCAGCGCCTTCGTCGGCACGGCTGAAACGCTGCTCAGCTATCGCGTGGATCCGTCTCTCGCCTCGGCGATCGTGCTGATTCTGTCCATCGTTCTGATCCGTTTTCGGCCGCAAGGCCTGTTGCCCGGTTTCAGCGCCGCTCATCAGCTACACGGTAAAGGTTGAATCATGCTCGAACAACTTCTTGCGAGTACGCGCCGCTGGCTGTTTCAACCAGCGATCAGTATTGAAGACATCTCTCCGATGGCAATCGGCGCCGCGATTGTTGCGGCCGCATTGATCTTGCCGTTTTGCCTGGGGAGCTATTTGCTTTCGACCGTGCGGGATGCGCTGATCATGGGGCTGCTGGCACTGAGCTACGACCTGTTGTGGGGCAGGGCTGGCGTGCTCACGCTCGGACACACGACCTTCTTCGGACTCGGCGCGTACGGTTTCGCAATCGCCACCGTGCAATTTGGACAGACGTCCGCCGTCGGCGTAATCGTGGGACTGGTCTGTGCCGTGGTCGTCGCGGCCGTGTTGGGCTATTTCCTGTTGTTCGCTGGTGTGCGGTTGCACTTTTTCGCCATTATCAGCATGGCCGTGCTGATTGTCGTCCAGCAACTGGCGACAAGCTGGCAGTCGGTCACGGGCGGTGACACGGGCCTCCTCGGCATTCCGGGGTTGTCCTTCTCACTGGTCGGGCACACGCTCGATTTGAACGGAGCGAGCGGGTCCTGGTACACGGTCGTGACCGTGCTTGCCGTACTGCTCGTCGCGACCTGGCTCGTATGCCGCAGCCAGTACGGCAAAGTCCTGACCGCGATCGCGACGAACGAATGGCGCGCAAAGGCGTGCGGCTATCACACGTCCGGGCACCTTTTGCTGGTGTTCATCGCATCGGCCGGACTTGCCGCTATCGCAGGAACGTTGATGGCTGCCTGTTCGGGGGTAGTGGCGCCCGATGTGTTCTCGCCGGTGCTGGCCACCGAAGTCATTCTATGGGTGGCGATCGGCGGTAAAGGCACGCTCGGTGGTCCGGTGCTCGCCGCCGTCGGGTTGACGCTGCTTAAGCAAACGGTATCGAGCGCAACTACTGACGGATGGCCGCTGCTGCTCGGCGCATTGTTCCTCTGCTGCGTGCTGTTCCTGCCCAACGGCGTACAGCTCGGTGGCTTGATCGCTTGGGCACGTCGGATCGACCGAATTCGACGGGGACGTAGCCCCTTACATCGTGCCGAACGCGTGGAAGGAGGCCGGTAATGGATATGCCGCTGATAAAGGGTGAAGGGTTGCAGCGCGCGTTCGGTGGCATTCATGCGGTCGACAACGTCGATGTGTCGATTGGCTCACGCGATCTGCTGTGCGTGATTGGCCCGAACGGCGCCGGCAAGAGCACTTTGGTCGGGCTGTTGTCCGGTGCGATCGCGCCGGGGGCCGGAGAGTTGTACCTCGCCGGTGAGCGCATGACGGGTCGGCCGATGCACCGATTCTGCCGACGCGGCGTGGTTCGCAAGTTCCAAGGCACGAACACATTTCTATCAATGAGCGTGCGCGAGAACCTCGTCGTCGCGGGCCTCGGTGTTGCCTCGTACCGGGACACGCCGATGCCGGACCCGGACGCCATTCTGGACGAGATAGGACTGTCGGACCAGGCCAACTTATGTGCGATGACCCTGCCGCATGGTGAGCGCCAGTGGCTGGAGATCGGAATGGCGATGATGTGCCAACCCGCGTTGCTCTTGCTCGATGAGCCGGCTGCCGGCCTGTCGGTCGCCGATGCGCAGCGGCTTGTAGGCCTGATTCACAGTCTGCGCGAGCGCTGCGCGGTACTCGCGATCGAGCACGACCTGAGCTTTGTCGAGGCGCTACGGTGCGAGACCTGGGTTATGCACCGCGGCCAGATCGTTCGACGAGGCTCCTATGCGGACATCGCGCGCGATGAAGAAATCCGGCGCATCTATCTCGGTCAGGGAGCGGGTCATGCTACACATTGAGAATCTGTCTGCCGGATATGGCGACGTTGCAGTGCTGCATCAACTCAACCTCGACGTCGGGCCAAACGAAGTTGTTGGCGTGCTCGGCTGTAATGGCGTGGGCAAGACGACCTTGGTCAAAGCGATCATGGGCTTGCTGCCACGCGTGACAGGCGACGTGCGGTTTCAGGGGCAATCCATCAGCGGCTTGCGCACCCATGCGATCGCCCGACGCGGCATCGGATTGGTTCCTCAGGGGCGCTGGATTTTTCCCAAGTTGACCGTGCGCGAGAACCTCATGATGGGCACGCAGGCTGCGGGTGGCGGTGCGATTCTCGACGAGGTCTTCGAATATTTCCCCATTCTCAAGTCGCGACTCTCGCAGCACGGCGGCACGCTGTCAGGCGGTGAGCAACAGGTGCTCGCGATTGCCCGCGCGCTGTGCGGTCGGCCGAGACTGCTGTTGCTGGACGAACCGTCCGACGGTGTGCAGCCGAATCTGGTCGAGCTGATCGGCGAGGTCATCCCAACGTTGTGCCGCCGATCGCAGCTCGCCGTGCTCCTGGTCGAGCAGAACCTCGATCTCGTGCTGCGCAGCGCGCAGCGCTGCATCGTGCTCAAGAACGGGCGAGTTGCCCATGTCGGTCGCATCGAGCCACGAAGCGGTGCCGCGGGGGCTCATCCGTTGGCGCAATACCTGTCGCCGGCCGCCGAGTCTGACACACCTTCAATCTCTTCACCACATTCGACACATTCCAACCTGAACTGCACCCAATGAAGAACATGATGAACCGCCGTGCCTTTACCCGAACCGCCTTATTCAGTGCCGTCGGCGCACTCACCACTTCTGCAATGCCATCGTTGGTACGGGCCACTACGCCGCTCAAGATTGGCTTGCTTGCACCGCTGAGCGGTCCGCTCACCCGTGTGGGTGAGACCAACCGCAACTGCGCGCAGTTGGCCGTCGACGAAATCAACGCCGCCGGTGGCTTGCTGGGGCGTCCGTTGCAACTGAGCGTCGAGGATACCCAGATGTCCACTGCTGTGACGCTGCAGAAGGCTCGGCAACTGTTGATGCGCGATGAGGTCGCGGTCCTGACCGGCATGGTGCTACCGTCGGAGCGCGAAGCAGCGATGCAGGCCGCCAAGTCCGCTGGGCGGCTCGTGATCTACCCGAACTTCGACGAGGGGCGCTGCGATCCGAATCTGTTCACTACAGGCCTGACTGTCAACCAGCGTGTCGACCCACTGATCGATTGGCTGATGCGCAAGGGTGGTCGCACGGTGTGCGCGGTGGTCTCGGACATCGGTAGCAACCGCAAGGTGCTGGTGCCCAGACTGCAGGAAGCGGTGAAGCGTTACGGCGGGCAGCTTCTCAACGTGTATTGGTTGCCATTCGGCACACGCGATTATGGTGCGGTGCTGCAGCAGATCGCAAGCCAGCGCCCACAAATCGTCTGGCACAGCATCGGCGACGACCCGGTCACCTTCGTCAAACAGTACCGCTCGTTCGGCATGAAATCGCAACTAGTAACTGACATTGCGCACGAGTCGCTGTCGATCGCAACCACCGGCGCGTCGACCGGGATCGTTGGCGTGTCCTCGTATTTCATGAGCGTCGACAACCCAGAGAACCGGGACTTTCTCGCGCGCTACACGGCGCATGAAGCTGGGCCCCACGACCCGCGGTTAGGGCAGTTGGCCGTGGTCCTACCGCATGGCGAGTGCACGTATGCCGGACTTCGCCTGTTTGCAGCGGCCGTCAAGGCGGCAGGCAGCGTCGACGTTGCCCGCGTGAAAGCCGCGCTGCCGGGTGTTTCGTTGAACCTGCCGCGTGGCAAGGCGGGCGTGAGCCAGGACGGCGACCATGTGTTGTGCCAAACCCGTATCGGCAGGGCACTGTCGGACAATAGTTTCGTGGTGTTGGACTCGGCCGGACCGATTCCACCGCAGTGCGAGGGATAGGCATGAGGTAGTCAAACGCGTTCGAATTTCTCTCATTTATTAAGGATTGCATATGAATTACGTATTGGGAATGAACGTCGAGCAGCTAATGGTCGGCTACCGACGCCGCTCGTTCTCGCCCGTCGAGGTTATTTGCGCGGTTCTGGACCGGGTCGCACTCTTCAATCCCCTTGTCAACGGCGTGTGCAGCCTCGATGAGGACGGCGTGCTGGCCGCCGCACGCGAGTCGGAGCAACGCTGGATGCGTGGGGAGCCATGTGGATTGCTGGATGGCGTACCGGTCTCGGTCAAGGACCTCGTCGCCGTGCGCGGATTGCCTACCCGATACGGATCGCTCACGTCACCCAGCGCGCCGGAGGCCGATGACGCACCCGCGGTAGCGCGACTGCGACAGGCAGGCGCGCTGCTATTCGGCAAGACCACGACCTCGGAATTTGGCAACAAGATCGTCACGGACAGCCCGCTCACCGGCATTACCCGTAACCCGTGGGACCAGCGTCTCACGTCCGGCGGGAGCAGCGGCGGATCAGCTGTAGCAGTTGCGCTCGGCATGGGACCGTTGTCGCTGGCTACCGACGGCGGCGGCTCAATCCGCGTCCCAGCCTGCTGGAGCGGGGTGGTCGGGATGAAGCCGTCGTTCAACCGGGTGCCAGCCGGCGCGGCGGTGAGTTGGACGAACCTATCGACGCTTGGACCGATCGCCCGCTGCGTAAGCGACGCGGCGCTGATGCTGACCGTGATGGCGCGCCAGAGCGATGCGCGAAGACTGGATGCAGCTTGTCCCGATCTGCGTATCGGTCTGGATGATGGCATCGCCGGGTTGCGCATTGCCTATTGCCCGGCCCCTGCGGGGGTACAGGTCGAACCCGACATCACCTCGAGCGTCCGTCAGGCGATGGGCCTGTTCGAGGCGCTCGGGGCACATGTCGAGGAAACGGCTGTGAAGCCGCTTGACGGCTATCTGGAGAGCCGCATGCACGCAATCCAATGGGCCGTCTTCTTTGCACAAAGGGCTCGGCAGCTTCCTCCCTCGGCGCGGCCGCAGCTCGATCCGGATGTGTGTGCGCTGGCCGAAGCGGGCGATAGCGTCCCCACTTCGACCTTCGTCGATGCGCTTCAGGCGCGCCACGCGCTCACGGTCGCGATGGCCGCGTTCTTTGAA
This sequence comes from Burkholderia sp. Bp9015, assembly GCF_003853505.1. Lineage (NCBI taxonomy): Bacteria > Pseudomonadati > Pseudomonadota > Betaproteobacteria > Burkholderiales > Burkholderiaceae > Burkholderia > Burkholderia sp. Bp9015. The sequence continues at coordinate 82,392 of NZ_QTPZ01000007.1, read as the reverse complement.
AACTATGACCTACTGCTCACGCCGACATTCCATTGTGCCCCGCCACTCGCGCAGGGACGGCCCGTGCACTCGCGCATGGCACCGCCGTTGACGTCGTGGTGCAACCAGACTGGGTTGCCGGCAGCGAGCGTGCCGTGTGGTTTGCCTGGTGGGTTACCGACGGGCCTACAGATCATCGGACCACCGGGAGGCGATGCGCTGGTGCTGCGCACGGCACGGGCGTATGAGTGCGCACGTGGTCCGTTTCCGGCTCCGCCAGAGGCGATCCGGGATCGGATCGAGGACATGGAGGTGCGCACGTGAGTCCGCCTATTGCCAAGATCCTGGTTCATCTGGCCGAGCGACGTACAGAACTACACGTACCGGTTGACCCGCCGCATCGACAAGTCGTCGTGGCGGCGGTCCTGCGGTTCGACGGCTGGCGAGCGGATGAGCCGCTTGCGACGCTTGAGTCGCTCTATGAATTGGGCGCTGAGCTCGGCACGCTGCTCACAGGCCGCGCGCGATGGGCGCTGGATGTCCCGCCGTCGGCAATTCAGGCCTACGGCAAGGCAGCGCTTGTGGGCAGCGAGGTACCGCTCGAATGTGCGGCGGCGATCTTGCATCCCCGCATGGGCAAGGCCATGCGCGAGAGCTTGCCCGGCGCCACGTCGTTGATCCCGTCAGTCACCAAGCGCGGTGCGCCAGGGACCTGTGTGGACGTTCCGCTGCACGGCAGCACCGATATGTGGAGCTTTGACCACTTCGACACGGTCTCGCTGACGCTCGCCGATGCACCAGCGCCGAACGAGATCGTGGTGGCGATCGCGCTGGCCGACAGCGGTAGACCGCTCGCGCGTGTGCGACCGGACTGAACAGTGTCGATGCCAATACGGCACGACACGAACAAACAATCAAAATGAGGAAGGAGACATCATGCAGATAAGAAGACTTCGGGGAAGCGCGGGTAAGTTGGCTGTAATGTTGGGCGTGTGCACATGTGCCGGGATCGCGCATGCGCAATCATCGGTCTCGCTGTATGGGCTCGCGGACGCATTCGTTGGCGAAGTGCATCCCGCCGGTGCAACCGGCAATGCGTGGCAAGTCGGCTCTGGCGGGATGACGACTTCGTATTGGGGGATGTCCGGTACGGAAGATCTCGGCGGAGGTATGAAGGCCATCTTCACGCTCGAGAGCTTTTATCGCATCAACGGCGGCCAGGTCGGCTCGTTTCCTGGACAGTCATTTTTTGGGCGAAATGCCTTCGTTGGTCTGAGCGGGAATTTCGGAGCGTTGACGCTGGGGCGCAATACCGCGCCACTGTTCGTGTCGACGCTGCTGTTCAATCCATTCGGCAATTCGTTCGTCTTCTCGCCGATTGTCGTACATAGTTTTCTTGGCTCGGCCCTGGGTGCTGCGTCACTCCAGAGCGACACGGCGATCGATAATTCGCTCCTTTATCAGACCCCTGAGGTTGCCGGTTTGTCCGGAAGCCTGCTGTACAGCAATGCCGGCGTTGCCGGCCATGCCGGGCAAGCCAACTACAGCGCGAACGTGTTGTACTTCGCCGGTCCATTTTCCGCGACGGCCGCCGTGCAGAGTTTGCATACGGCATCGCTGTTTCTCAACGGCGCCACCGCGCAGACCGCATGGATGGTCGGTAGCGCGTATCGGTTGCGTGTGGTCAAGCTGTTCGCCCAGTACGAGCGCGTGGACAACAACAATCACGTCACGGACGATACGGTGCAGTTGGGGGCAAGCGTTCGGATAGGGTTAGGAAGCGTACTGATGTCGTGGGCCGGAACGCGGCGGCGACCGTCGGTAGGCGATCATATCCGTTGGTCGACGGTCGCGCTGGGTTATGACTACCCGTTGTCGAAGCGGACCGATGTGTATGCAGCTTGGCGTTATGACACGATCACAGGTGTGTCGACTGGCAACAGCGTGGGTGCCGGGATGCGGGTCAAGTTCTGAGCAGCACTGAACCGTCAGAGCCGAACATCGCCGGAGTGGGTATCCGGCTTTCAGCCTACCGCTCGCTGGAGTTCGAGACGGCAGCTTGAGGTCGGACGGAATTCGTGGAGGCCAACGGGTTAAGCAGCGATCTGATTCAGATAGAAACGCTGCGTGAACGCGACAGGCGATTGGTAGTTCAGACGCGCCTGCGTGCGCTGCCGGTTGTAGAAGATTTCGATGTATTCGCTGATCGCCCGGCGTGCCTGCTCGCGCGTGGCGAAGCGTTGATGATAGACCAGTTCATTCTTCAGCGTTCCCCAGAAGGATTCGATCGGGGCGTTGTCGTAACAGTTGCCACGGCGGCTCATCGACGCTCGCATGTCAAATTGGCTGATGAGTGCTTGATAGGCCAGCGCACAATATTGCGACCCGCGATCGCTATGGTGAATCAGGCCCGCCGGAGGCCGTCGGGTCACGGCAGCGCGAAACAGCGCCTGCATCACCAGATTTTTCGTCATCCGTTCGCTCATCGCATAGCCAACGATTTCGCCACTGTACAGATCCTTCAGGCCAGCGAGGTACAGCCAGCCCTCGTCGGTCGCGATATAGGTGATGTCACCGCACCAGGCTTGATTGGGTGCCGTCACCGAGAAATCCTGGTTCAGCAGATTCGGCGCGACAGGCAGGTCGTGCTTCGAATTCGTCGTCGCCTTGAACCGACGTTTCTGCTTGCAGCGCAGTCCCAGTTTTCTGCGCAGCCGTCTGATCCGGTGCACGCCGATTCGCACGCCACGTTCCTCGAGATGTTGCTGCAGGCGCTCGGGTCCGAAACTTTCCCGGGTTCGCTGATGGGCCGCGAGCACCTCCGCTTCCAGGCGAGGTTCCTGCCGAGTTCTTGCGGACGGCTTGCGCTTGCGCCACGCATAGTAGCCACTTACCGATACGCTCAGCACGCGGCACATCGGCGGCACAGGGTAGTCCTGTCGCATTTGTTCAATCATGCCGTACTTCACCGCGACTCCTTCGCGAAGTACGTCGCGAACTTTTTTAGGAGATCGCGCTCCATTTTGACCTCGGCCAGCTCCCGTTTGACCTGCGCCAGCTCGGCCTCCATCTCCGGCAGTGGCTTCTGGTGCCGACCGACATCTTGCAGCTTGCCGGCCCTCGCCGCACGCACCCAGTTTGCCAGCGTCTTCATCGGGATCGATAACCGCCGCGAAGCTTCCGATACCCCGACACCTTCCGTCAACGCAAGCTTGACCGCTTCGTCGCGAAGCTCCTTCGTATAGACCGCCCTTGGAATTCGATTCATTCATGCCTCCGTTTCTCGATTTTACGAAACGTTGGCTTCCATTTTTTCCGACCGGCCTCAGCTTGCGTTCGGCTTGATGTGAGGCTCGCGGTATCATGTCTCAACATCATTATGAACACTTCATGGCTCATGGTTTTGCCGAAAGTCCGACGCTCGGGTCGCAAGCCGCTTATGAAAGGCGATCTCCTGCCATTGCCGACCGCGAAGGTCCGTGCGCTGTCCCTCGAAAATCATATGGCGCTGGCCGCGGTGCGGGCCGGACATGGAGGAGAAGAGCAAATCAGTTGTCTGCTCCGGGTCGTCTATCTCGCGTTTTATATGCGCAGCGAGACCGGACCGGGCGCGGATTTGAGTATGTATCGGCAAGCCGAGGCCGCTTTGGATGCATGCATTGCTCGTGCGGAGCAGGGTGCAGCTTGGCTGTTGCTCGATCGCGAGCAGTCCACGATCGAGCAGATATTGGTTGTTCATGACGAACAGTTGGCGGCCGTGCCGATGCACAGGTACTGCGCTGCCTGGGAAAAGCTCCAACGACTGATGACGGGGCAACTCGCGTCACCCATTACGGCGTCGAGCGCGGCGTCGTGAGACCGACAAGTCTCGCGTAGAGCACCCGGAGATCACCTTTCCCGCCTATGGGGAGTTTGCGAAGTAGGCCGCCGCGTGGACGTTGCATCAACGCACGATGACCTCGCACCGCGCCTCGGTCATACCATCCGCGATTTCCGCCGGGATTCCGCGCTGAACCGACGGGATGTCCCGTCGATACGACGGGTTTGGACCATCGTCATCTTCGCTGCTTGAATGCTCTTCACTTCCGGCCACGTTTGTGCCGAATATGGAGGGCGAATCATGTCTTGGAATGATGACGGAACGCGGACAATCTTGCGCCGACGACAGGTCGAGCAGTGCACGGGTCTATCGAGGTCGACGATCTACAAGCGCATGCAAGACGGAACTTTTCCCCGCGCGATCGCGCTTGGCGGGCGAATGGTAGGGTGGCGGGCGGCCGATATCGAACAGTTCTTGGCAGATCCTGCACGATATCGAGCGTCGCAGGCGTGCGAACCTGAAGAGCAGGGCGGCAGCGATGGAAAACGATAAGCCGCCGCCGTCGCTTGATGAGCGTCTTCGCAACTGGGGGCAGTCGAATCGTGGTGCTCATGACCCCGTTGATGCCGAGTATGTGACCCGAGCGTGGCGAACGCTGACGCCTCGAAATCGGAACCTGCTGCGAATGGTCTATCTCTGGCATGCGAGTCGGGAAGTCGTGTGTCGAAGGCTAAAGATTCCCCGCCATCCGCATCAGCATTTCGATCTGGAGCTCCATGCGGCACGGTCTGCGCTTGCCCACGCCCTTGCCGAAGCCGAGACCCGAGTGTGATGTTCGCGGGATGAATGCGGAGGCGATTCCCGGAATGTCCGCGCTGGTGAAACATGAATCGCAGTTGCTTCGCGTCGGTGTGTCGTGGAAATATCCCGTTCACCCCGAGCAAAAAAATAAATTTAGGAATAGCCGGGAACTTCACGGTACGACAGGGCTATCGTGTCATCTCGTCGACGCATGTCGGCTCTTGAATCGGCTTGCCGGCTGGCCTACAGTGAAGCCAACAATCTGATCCGGTCAACGTGCGCAGCACGACCGAGTACGCGTTAGCGGCCCCGCAGCATTGATGTCTGTGTGATGGCGTGATGTGCCGTAGCGCTCGTGAGAAAGCCTGCAATCGCAGGCTTTTTTGTTTTCTGGCGCGGTATCGACAATGCCTGTTGAACACCTCGCGAGCCTTCCACATGCCACAAGCCCTCATTTCCATGAAGGGACGTCGATGCTCGGAGCCCCATCCGAGGAATGACGACCATGAAATCGCTTCTGGTGGCTTCGGCCCATGGTGGTACAGGCAGAACGACAGTGGTGTGTCAGTTCGCCCACTATCTTCGTCTTGTGTGTGGATATTGTGTGTTGGTGCTTGATCTGGCCGAGCCGGCGCGTAGTGCCATTTCGCTTACACGCGGCGCAAGCGCGCGGTTGATGAAGTACGGGGCGCTCAATGTTAGGTCTGACAGACTGCCCAATTCGACTGGATCCTGTATTGGCGTGCTTGCCGCGGACGCCATTGCGGGTATTGCGTACCGAGACGATCCGATCGGTACGCGTTGCTACGCCAACTTGCGACATCTACTGTCCCAAGTCGCGCCGTTGTTTGACGTATGTCTGATCGATAGTTCGCCGTGGCCTGATTCGCGAGCCATTTGTGCAGCGGCGCTCGTGGATGCGCTGATCAGTCCCGTTCTGTTGTCGCCTGACACGCTTGAGCAGGTGGTCGAATTCGTCAATGGCAGCAATGGCGTGCGTAGCGTCCGAGCCCGGCTCAATCCCTCCTTGTGCTTTATCGGCACCCTGCCCAACTGCGTCGAGACGAGCCTGCGGCAGGAGACTCAATTCAAGCGGCTCGAGGCATGCATGACTGCCTGGCTTGTTCCGCATGATCAGAGTCCAAGCGGCCATCTATTGCTACCTCGGCTCGACACTGTCTCGCAGGCGCAGGCGAACGGGGTCTCGATTATGGACCTCGGCTCAGCCGATTTGGCAGCCAATCGAGAATGGCAAGCTATGCGAGGGTGTTTCGATGTGCTCGCTCGGCGACTCGGCTCTGCGCATGAACCGGCATTGCAGTCGGAAATAGCCGAGGTATGCCATGCGTAATTCCGCGTTGCTTTCGGACGTGCGACAAAACGTGTGGCGTCGCGTACTGTCGCTTGCGGTCGCGCTTGGCGTGTCGATGGCGTGGGTCGACGTCGCACGAGGGGACGATTGGGGTTGTCAGGTGAGCTTGTGTCTGTCTAATCCCGATGGCCCGGAGCAGTACGCCGATTGCGTGCCGCCGATCGAAAGACTATGGGCCGCGCTGCGAGACGGCGATCCTTTTCCAACCTGTGATCTTGCTACAACTGTGACGTTGAACGGAGCGGCAGGCAACAACGCACATGCCGCCCGCTATCCTGCGACGTCAGCAGTGCATCTCCTGCAGCAGGTCGTCCGCCCAGGAGAGGGGAATTGATAATGCCGCTCGATTTCTTGTCGCTCGCGCACGACTGCGCGCCGCAGATCGCCCCGGCCACGATGGTGGCGATCGTGCGCACCGAATCGGGATTCAATCCCTATGCGATCGGCGTCGTTCACGGGCGGCTGCGTCGACAGCCATCGAATATGGCCGAAGCGGTCGCGACGGTGCGCGCGTTGGAGGCGGGCGGCTGGAATTTCAGTGTCGGGCTCACGCAGGTGAATCGAGCGAACTGGCCGACCTATGGCCTGACCGTCGAGAACGCATTCGAGCCTTGTCGCAACCTGGCAGCAGGCGCCGCCATTCTCCAGCGCTGTTTTAAAGCGGCGGTGACGACAGGAAAGTTCCACGCACGGACCGATTATCAGGCTGATCTACAGGCTTCACTACGCGCCAGCCTTTCCTGCTATGCGAGCGGCAATTTCTCGACCGGCTACCAGACAGGCTACGTCCAGCGTGTCGTGGAAAGCGCAGCGGCGCAAGCGTCCTCTGATTCGTTCGTTCCGGCAATTGCACCTATTCCGGTCGTACCGATGGATTCCGCAGCGCCGATTCGCGCTCCCCGTTCTGAACCTGAGGTTCGGAAGCTATCGCGACGGGACCGTGATGGGGTGAACGCCGCTTCGCCCGACACCCAGGAGCGACTCAAACCGAACAGTAGCGCAGTGGTGTTCTAACTCGCCATTGACGAAATAGACGGCGATATATCGAACAGGATCCGAATATGTGTTTAGGAATACGATTTAAATGGCGGGGATTGGTCGGAATGACGATGCGATTGCTGTCTGACCAAAAGACGGCGCTGACGATCATTCTATCCACTTCGTCCCTGATGTTCACGTCGCCGGCCTGCGCACAACTCTCACAGGTCAATACGCTGCTCAACACGATCCAGACGACGCTGCTGAGCGTCGGGGGCGTGATCTGTTCGATTTCGATCATCTGGGCGGGCTTTCGGATGATGTTCCAGCACGCCCGGTTCGGTGATATCGCGAACGTGTTTATCGGTGGTCTATTCGTCGGTTGCGCGACCGTCATCGCCGGCATGCTGATTCCGTCGAGCTGATCCTGGGGCGCCGAACCATGTATTCGCTCAAGGATCCCGTATTCAAAGGCTGCACGCGTCCCGCGATGCTCTGGGGTGTGCCACTGGTGCCCTTCCTGATGGTCGGCGGCGGCATGCTGATCCCGGCGATCTGGGCACTACTGGCCAGTCCTGCGCTGGGTGTCGGGATCCTCCTTTTGATGATCCCGGTGTTCGTTGCGATGCGGGTGACGACGCGCCATGACGATCAACGGCTTGCCCAGCACGCGCGACGCGTTCGCATGGCGCTGCGTCAGGGCAATCGCCGCTTCTGGGGTGTACATGCCTATGTGCCGGTACGCCTGAAGAGGAGGGCATGACATGCCGCGCAAATCGCATGTCGGATCCGTCGCGAGCCGAGAAGTGCCGCTTGCCGGCTATATCCCGTACTCGACGCATGTGACCGACCACGTCATCAAGACGCGTGAAGGCGACTACCTGCAGATCTGGAAGATAGCCGGCATTGCGTTTGAGGCGGCCGATCCCGCCGACATCCTCGCGCGACATGATGGGTTCAACCAATTTGTGCGCGGATTGGCGGGCGGCCACGTGGCGCTGTGGTCGCATCGTCTGCGCCGACGGGTGTCGGACCGATTCTCGACGCAGTACGACAACCGCTTCTGCGAGGACCTGGCGACGCGCTACTACGCGAGTTTTGCCGGCTATCGGATGATGGCCAACGAGTTGTATTTGACGGTGGTCTACCGGCCCAACCGCACCCGCCTCGGACGTGTCTTCAGCCATGCGGCACGCCGCACGCGCGACGATATTCGGCGCGATCAGCTCGACGCACTGAAGATGATGTCGGAACTCGCTGCCCAGGTCGAATCCAGCCTGAAACCCTATGATCCGGTCGCACTTGGTGTCTATCGCCGGCCGAGTCCCATCGTGGCCACTTTGCGCCGCTATTCGTCAGCGCTGGAACTGCTCGGATATCTGGTCAACGGAGTCTGGGAGCCTGAGCCCGTGCCGACCGGGACGATTCGCGAGGCGCTACCGATTTCGCGGCTCTTTGTTGGTGCCGAGAAAATCGAGATTCGCATGCCGACGGCAACGCGGTTCGCGGCGATGCTCGACCTCAAGGATTATCCGGAAGACACTGAACCGGGCATGCTCAATGGCCTGCTGTACGGCGACTTCGAATATATCGAGACACAGAGCTTCACGATTCTGGATAAACCGACGGCGAAGGAGGCGTTGGAGCGGCAGCGCAATCAGCTTATCGCCGGTGAGGACGTTGCGCTGTCTCAGGTCGACGCGATCGACCGCGCGCTCGATGATCTGATCAACGGAAATTTCGTTCTTGGCGAGTATCACTATTCGCTGGCGGTGCTCGGTGACTCGCTGAATGAAGTGTCTCGCAGTGTCGCGAAGGCACGAACGCAACTGGCCGATGCTGGGTTCCAGACAGCATTGATCGATCTCGTGGCTGACACGGCCTGGTTTGCGCAACTACCGGCCAACTGGCGCTATCGACCGCGCGAAGCGAAGCTCACGTCGCGCAATTTTTGCGGTCTGGCAAACCTGCACAACTTCGCGACCGGAAAGCGCGAAGGCAATCCGTGGGGCGAGGCAATCACGATCGTCAAGACACCGAGCGGCCAGCCGCTCTATCTGAACTTCCACGCAACACCGGATAAGCAGGACTCACTCGACGAGAAGGCACTCGCCAACTCGCAGATCATCGGCCGGGCAGGAGCCGGCAAGACGGTGCTCGAGCTGTTCTTGCTCGCGATGGCGACCAAGTACGACCTGACGGCGGTGTTGTTCGACAAGGATCGCGGCACGGAGATCGCGATCCGTGCGATGGGCGGCACCTATACCGTGTTCCGTCGCGGCGAACCCACCGAGCTGAATGCGTTCCAGATGGAACCGGATGAGCCGGTGATCGATTTCTGGGAGCGCCTCGTGCGCAAGCTCGTCGACGTCGGCGAGCCATTGTCTGCAAAGGACGAACTCGACATCTCACGTGCCGTACGAGAGGTTGCGCGTATGAACAAGTCCCTGCGCCGTCTGTCGATGGTACGGCAGCTTCTCCCGAACGTAGGCGAAAACAGCCTGCATGCGCGACTGGCCAAATGGTGTGCGGGCGGACGTCTGGGGTGGGTACTCGACAACCCGACGGACCGCATCGATCTCTCGCACGCGAAACTGTTTGGCTTCGATGACACCGAGTTGCTGGACGACCCTGAGGTGTCGACGCCGGTGACAATGTACCTGCTGCACCGGACCGAAAACCTGATCGACGGGCGACGTTTCATCTATGTGATGACCGAGTTCTGGAAGCGGCTCGGCGATCCAGTCTTCACGGATTTTGCGAAGAACAAGCAGAAGACAATCCGCAAGCAGAACGGGCTGGGGATTTTTGATACCCAGTCGCCGGCCGACGTATTGCGAAGCGAAATCGCAAGTGCGCTGATCGAGCAGAGCGCGACCTTTTTCTTCCTGCCGAATCCACGCGCCGACTACGACGATTACGTGCGTGGCTTCAAGCTGACCGAAGCCGAATTCAATATCGTGCGCAACCTGGGCGAGAGCAGCCGCTTGTTCCTCGTCAAGCAGGGCCATCGCTCCGCGATCGGCCGACTCGATCTCGCAGGGCTTGGCGATGTGCTCGATGTCCTGTCCGGCACGACCGACAACGTCGAACTGCTCGATGCGATCCGTGCCGAAGTCGGAGATATGCCGAAAGACTGGCTGCCCGTTTTTCATGACCGACTAGCGAAGCGCCGGGCGGCACAGGCGAGCTCGCGCTTGTCGCCAGCGCCCGGGCCGGGAGGTGCGCGATGAGTGGCCTCTTTACCGCCGTAGGGGGCACGCTCGAAAACGGCATTGCGACCTACGTTACGACCGTATCGTCGGCGCTTTCCGGAGCACTCGTGCCCGTCGTGACCACGGGCGTCACGATCTGGGTGCTGGCCTATGGTCTCGCGGTGGTGCGCGGCGAAGCCCACGAGGCGGTGCCGGCCTTTGCCTGGCGAGGGCTGAAAGTGTCGATCACGCTCGCGTTCGCGCTGAGCACCGGGATCTACCAGCAGCAAGTCGTCACAGCAGTCAACGGCGCGACGGCTGGGCTGGCCCAGACCATCCAGAACGCGGCGAACACGACGGGCGGGGGCAACCCGGGATGCGGGTCGGCCAACGGCAGCACCGTGACGGGACAAGGCGCCGCGACCAGCATTTACCAGACACTCGACTGCTACGACCAACAAGTCGACCTCGTGATGGACGCCTACTTCAACAAGGCGACGCATGAGGGAATCAGTCCGAGCGGTCTGGCCGCCGCGATTGGGGATTTCCTCTGCGGCCTCATTGCTGCGCTGGGCGGGTCCATCTTTCTGATCGTGCTGGCCTTCGAGGTCGTGATGGCGAGGATGCTGCTCGATCTCGTGCTCGGACTGGGCCCGATCTTCATCGCGTGCGCCGCGTTTGCGCCCACTGCGCGATTTTTCGAGGCGTGGACCGCGAAGGTTGCCAATTACGCGTTGCTACAGGTTCTGGTTGCTGCCTTCCTTGGCATGGCGCTCACGGCGTTCTCGGCCGATCTCACTTCGTTCCACGCGACGGGCGGTTCACCCGGTGACGGCTCGTCAGCCCTGATGCAAGCCGTTTCCGCCTCTCTAGACGATGCCGCCGCAGCGGCTGCCGCGATTGGGGTCTTTGCGACCGGGGTGTTTCTCGCGATGGTCGGTTGGCAGTTGCCTTCGGTTGCAGCGGGCTTGTCTGGCGGCGCCACGCTGTCGGGTTTCGGTGCGTTTGTGGCCGGCATGGCATCGCGAAGCCTCGTTACGGCGATCGGGCGGGCGTTTAGCCGTAACGGACGAGGCCCGCCCTCCGGTGGCGAAATTCGCGATCGGACGGGTTCGGGCGGGAGATTTGGGTCGGGCGGCGACGGGGCCCCAGCTTACCAGCGCGCTGCGCGCGCGAATTTGGGCCAGCAGGACAGCTGACCAGGAGGTAACGACCATGAATGGACGAAGCAAATGGATCACTGTCGCATTCGTGTGTGCGGCGCAATGCGCTGGCGCTCACGCGCAAGGGATCCCGGTTTACGACGCACAGAACGTTGTGCAGGCCATTGCCACCGTGGGCCAACTCAAGCAGCAAGTGCAGCAAGAAATGCAGATCTATCAGTCGACGATTGGTTCACGCGGTTTCGGCACGCTTCTGAGCAATCCGGTCGTCGCCAACTCGTTACCGTCGAACTGGCAGAGCGTCTATACCGCGATCCAGAACGGCGGCTATGCAGGCCTGACGGGTAGTGCGCAGGCATTGCGCTCGGCCAGTCAGGTCTACGACTGCGATGACCAAACCGGGGTGGATCAGCAGTTGTGCTGGCGCACGCTCAACAAACCCTATCAGGACAAGGCGTTCGGCCTGCAGGCATACCAGACCGAGCTGCGGGAGCTGGACCAGATCCAGAGTCTTGCGCAACAGATCAACGCGACGCAGGACCCGAAGGGCGTCGCGGAATTGCAGGCGCGTATTCAGACCGAATCCACGGCGGTCGGCAACGAGATGACCAAACTGCAGCTCTTTCGCATGCTGGCCGAGACGGAGGACAAGCTCGTAGCCGAGCAGCAAAGTGAACTGGTGCTGAGCCGAGCGGGTAAGACCAACCGGCTCCAGGACCAGATGGTGCCCGCGTCATTCGGAAACTGAGGCGACACCATGTCCATACTGAGTTCGTTGACGTTCGCCGGATGCCTTGCCTGGAGTCTTGCCGCCTGCAGCAGTGGGCCACCCAAGACCGTATTGCCGGACGGCCTGCATCGCGTGCCAGTCAATCGTGTACCGCCCGTGCCTGACGTGCCAGCGACCGTGCCGGCCGCTCCAGATCAGCCGCCGGATGCAGGGGATCACTCATGAGCTCGCACGATTATGGCCGCGTCCTCGACATTGAGGCGTCGCTGACGTACCTGCAGGAATGCTCCGAACGTCGTGCGTGGCATGTCGCTTACGCTGCAGTTGGCATTGCTGTGCTGAGCACGGTAGCACTCGCAGTGATGGTGCCGTTCTATCGAGTCGTGCCTCTACCCATCGAGGTCGATCGTCTGACGGGCGAATCCCAGGTGATCGACGTGCTCGACGCCCGTCATGTGCATACGAAGGAAATCCAGGATAAGCACTGGGTCGAGACTTATGTGCGCGCACGCGAGCGCTATAACTGGGGTCTGCTGCAGATGGACTACGACAGCGTGCTCACGATGAGCGATGACGTGGTTGCTCGCGATTTCCGTGGCATCTACAGCGGTCCCGATGCACTGGATCGGCAATTGGGTGCTGGCGTCGAGCGGCGCATCCGGATTCTCTCGGTCACGCTGCCGCCCGACGAACCTGGTCGGGCGGTTGTGCATGTCGAACGGACTTCGTTCAAGAATGGCGAAGCCCATGCCGAGCCGACGCAGCGCTTCGTGATCACGCTGGCCTATACCTACCGGCCGCCCGTGTTTACGCGTGAGAGCGTGGCGATCGTCAATCCATTCGGCTTCAAGGTCACGGCCTATAGCCGGGATGCGGAATATACGCCGTCGGCCTCGGCGGTAGGAGGCACGCCATGAGAGTGCTTCCGTTTGGCATCGCGCTGGTGAGCCTACTGTTCGTGGGGGGCGCGAGGGCGGTTGATCTGCCCGGTTGGAACGGTGACTCGCGCGTTCGCCAGGTGATCTATCGAGCCGACGAGGTGGTGCGCGTGGAGGCTCAACGCGGCTTTGCGACGCATATCGTGTTGGGTTCCAACGAACACATTCAGGTAGTCGCGCCTGGTGATCGAGACGGCTGGCAGGTGGTCGCGAGCAAGGGCGATCACGATGTGTACTTGAAACCGCAGCTTGCCGCCCACGATTCAAATCTCGAAATTCGCACCGACCGGCATAGCTACAGCTTTGATCTCGTGGTGCTTCCGCTGAAGTCGAAGTTCGGCAATGACCGCGTGATGTATCGCGTGACTTTCGTCTATCCGGACGAGTTGGCGAAGCGGGCGTCGGGGGAGTCGGATGTCGAGTTGGTTGCGAAGCGCCTGGCGCAGCCGGCGACCGTGCGTAACGCACGGTATTCGATGCAGGTGATGCCGAGCTCCGACGACATCGCGCCGACCGCGGCATGGGACGACGGACGTTTTACGTATCTGCGTATTCCGAACAACCGGCGCATGCCGGCGATTTTCCGGGTGGCCGACGACGGTACGGAAAGCGTGGTCGACAAGCACATCGACGGTGACACGATCGTCGTGCACGAGGTGGCGAAGCGATTCGTGCTGCGGCTCGCACGGGAGGTCGTTGGAATCTGGAATGACGCCTACGACATCGACGGCGTGCCGGCTCATGACGGCACGACGGTCAACGGGGTGAAGCGCATTCTGCGGAGCCATCGCGATGAATGACGATACCCCGCACAACGTGATTGAGCCAGACGAGGGCTCCGACCGTCAGTCTGAAGATGGCCAGAACGCGAGCGCATTAAATGCGTCGGCTGATCGCGGTATGCCAGCGTTGGGGCAATACCGTGGTGCACGCCCGCGCGCCTGGTGGCTGACGCCTATCGTGATCGTGCTGATCGTCGGGGTGGGCGCCGTCTGGACCGTGCACGGTTTTCTCGCGCGGCACGATGCCGAAGCGAAGGCGCGGCGCGATTCGATGGCAGGTACGTCTTCCCAGGGGCGCATGTTCAACGATCTGCCCGCGTCGTCGGCCGGTAGTGCCGCTTCGGCAACGGTACCAGCAAGCGCGATTGCCGTACGCCCCGCATCGAATTCAGGCGTGGTCACGCCTGCTCGCATCGCACACGCTGCGACACCTCACAGCTACTACGATGCGCCACTGCTTGCAACGGGCGGTGGACAGGAAACCACAGGTGCGGGGCCAGGCGTGCCGGGGTTGGGTGGTGCACCTTTCCCGCTTGCCGCCGGCGTAAACGGCGGTGCAGGCGCGTCAGCTCAAGGTTCGGGGCAGATCGGGGGCGGGTTCGCCCAAGCGCTGATGCCGACCGTGACACCGCGTGTTCAGGCCGGGACGCTCGGCAATCGGAGCCTGGTGCTTGCGCAGGGCGCCAAGATCGACTGCGCGGGGGATACGGCGTTTGATTCGACCGAGGCCGGTTTGTCGACCTGCACGGTGACCAAGAACGTGTATTCCGACGATGGCAACGTCGTGCTGATTGAACGGGGTTCGCAGATCAACAGTCAATATCGCTCGAACATGTCTCCGGGGCAGAAGCGGGTATTCGTGCTGTCGGCCCGTATTAAGACACCCAACGGTGTCACGGTCGAGATCGATTCCCCGGCAGCCGACGCACTCGGCCGCATGGGCGTCGACGGCTACGTGGACAACCACTGGAGTCAGCGCATTGGCGCAGCAATGCTGCTTGGCGTTACCCAGGACGCGATCGGCTATCTATCGACTCGCGGTGGCAACACCAACGGATCGGTGGTGTTCCAGAGCACACAACAGCAGGGCAACGACATGGCCACGCGCGTTCTCGACAGCACGATCGGTATCCCACCGACTCTCACCCAAAACCAAGGCGGGGAGTTCACGATCGTGATTGCGCGTGATCTGGACTTCGGATCGGTTTATGCCCTGCAGCCGGAGGGCACGCGATGATGATTCATTCGCCCCTGCTAGATGGATCGCGCGATGTGGTGCTGGCTCGGTTGCCCGACGACGCATCCGTGCGCGAACTGATGCGACCGTTCGCGCCGCTGCTCGACGATCCCGATGTGACTGAACTGGTGATCAATCGGCCGCAGCGCGTGTTGACCGAGAACTCGCTTGGCTGGCACGGCCACGACTACGCCGATCTCGATTTCGACCGGTTGATGTCATTCGCGGTGTCGGTCGCTACCCTGACCAACCAGGAAGTGTCGTCGCAGCATCCGATTCTGTCGGCACTGTTGCCGGACGACGCACGTCTCCAGATCGTGGTTCCGCCTGTCGTGCAGGCGCGGACGGTGTCGGTCACGATCCGCCGTCCGTCCCCAGACGAAAAGACGCTCGATACGTGTCGGGACGAGGGATTGTTCGACGCTACGGTATGGCGTAGGCCGGACGGACTCGATTCAGCTTTGGCGGACTTGCCCGTCGAAGACCGCAATCTCGTCCGGTGCCTGGAAGAGCATGACTGGTGCACCTTCTTCGAGCGCGCTGTCTCGGGCAAACGCAACATCGCAGTGGTCGGCAATACAGGGTCCGGCAAGACCAGTTTCATGAAGACCCTGTGCCGCTCGATTCCTGCGACTGAGCGGGTCGTGACGATCGAGGACGTTCGTGAGCTATTCATCCGGCACATTGAGAACTGCGTACATCTTCTATACAGCAAGGGCGGGCATGGCCACGCGCAGGTGACGCCTGCGGACC
This sequence comes from Burkholderia sp. Bp9015, assembly GCF_003853505.1. NCBI lineage: Bacteria > Pseudomonadati > Pseudomonadota > Betaproteobacteria > Burkholderiales > Burkholderiaceae > Burkholderia > Burkholderia sp. Bp9015. The sequence continues at coordinate 66,645 of NZ_QTPZ01000007.1, read as the reverse complement.
TGATTGCATGCGCGATGCGCATGCGTCCGGATCGCGTGCTGTTGGCAGAACTGCGTGGTGCCGAAGCCTACGACTTTCTGAAACTGCTGACGACGGGGCACGCAGGGTCGATCACGAGCTTTCACGCACCCAACGTAACCGTCGCGATCGAGCGATTCGCGCTGATGGCAAAGGAACATCCGGAGGCCGCTGCCTGGGACGATGCTGCACTCAAGAGGTTGCTGTTCCTGACAGTCGATGTCGTCGCGCACATGGAATCACGCCCGGTGTTCGACGCAGAGGGTAACCAGACCGGCAGGCGCTGGGGCATGACCGAAGTGTGGTTCGATCCGGGGTGCAAGGCGCGCACCGCGTTTGTATAGGGGGCGACCATGGACCATCCGTCTTCTCCTTTGTGCCAGCACATTCGGACAGCTGGAGTGACGTTGGTCGCGCTAGCTTGCTTGATGGCTGGACTGGCAGCGTCACTCTGGCTTGCGTCGTTCCTCCTCTATGCCAGCCTGCGCATTAATCCGCTGCACGCGGGACTGTGGGGTTGGCTCGATGCGGTGCTGATGTGGCGAGACGGGATGATGCCGAACGTCGGACGCAAACTGGTGGGGGCGGCGCTGTTTGGCGTATTCGTGTCTTTGGGTGGTCCGGTATTTGGCGTCCATGCGCTATGGGTGAGCTCACGTCGACGTCATCTCTATGGCAGTGCGCGTTTTGCGAACGAGGCTGAAATTCGGCGGGCGGGGTTGCTATGACGACGCAAGCCCACCTCAATACGTCGCCTGTGATTGTCGTGGGGGTATGGCGCGGCCGCTATCTGCGGTTTGCCGGTCAGCAGTTCGTGTTACTTGCTGCACCTGCCCGCTCCGGCAAGGGTGTCGGCGTCGTGATCCCGAATCTTCTCACCTTTCCAGATTCGGTGGTGGTGCTCGACATCAAGCAGGAAAACTATGCGGCCACAGCCGGTTTCCGTCGTGCGAATGGGCAGGATGTGTTTCTGTTCAATCCGTTTGCTGAAGATGGCCGGACACACCGCTACAACCCCCTCTCGGCAATCTCCGATGGCTTGTTCCGCGTGGGCGACATTCTCGCGATCGGCTATGCACTTTATCCACCAGGCGGCCACGACGATTTCTGGAAAGATCAGGCGCGAAATCTGTTCCTCGGCATTGTGCTTCTGCTGTGCGAATGGCGCGATGCGTACCGGGCCGGCAAGGATGCGTCGACTCCCGATGTTCCCGTCACGATGGGAGAAGTGCTGCGGCAGTCGTCGGGCAATGGCATGCCGGTCAAACCCTATTTGCAGCGCGCGCTGGTCCGGCATCGTGGTTTGCTCTCGGGACCGTGCGTGGATGCACTGAATCGCTTCCTGTCCAATGACGACAAGGTGCTGGCGAGCGTGTTGGCGACCTTCAATGCGCCGCTGACGATCTGGGCCAATCCGATTGTCGACGCAGCAACGAGCGCGAACGATTTTGATGTGCGTGATCTGCGGCGTCGACGTATTTCCATCTATATCGGTGTCACGCCCGATCATCTGTCGGAAGCGGCCTTGATCGTGAACCTGCTTTTTTCGCAAATTATCAACTTGAACACGAAGCAGCTGCCCGAAGCTGATCCTACGCTCAGGTTCCAATGCCTGCTTTTGTTCGATGAGATGACGGCAATCGGAAAGATCCACATTCTTCCGCGCGCTATTGCCTATATGCCGGGCTTCAACCTGCGCGTGCTGTCGATCGTGCAATCGATCGCGCAATTCGAATCTGTTTACGGGCGATCCGATGCCCGTACCATCATCACGAACCACGCGATGCAGATCCTCTATGCGCCGCGCGAGCAGAAGGACGCGAACGAATACTCGGAAATGCTCGGTACGTTCACCGACCAGTCGCGCAGTGTGAGCCGCCCCAATGCATTCTTTGGCGGCCGAGGTGGCTCAAGCGAAAGCGTATCCGAACAGCGCCGGCCGTTGCTGTTGCCGCAGGAGTTGAAGGAACTGGAGCGAGATAAGGAAATCATCTTGCTCGAAAACACCAAGCCGATTTTGGCCGACAAGATTTGCTATTGGCGCGATCCCGAGTTCGCCTCCCGCGTCGTGCCCGCGCCGTCCGTGCCCGTCCTGAACATGGCGCATTTCTCTGCAGTGGTCGAGCGCCGATTGCGCGATCTGCATCCTGATGAGCTCGACCCGGAGGGTGCGGGGCTCATCCATCTGCCGCACGAGTACCTGGAAGTCTTGCAGGCGTGGGATCCGCGTGATCTACCGCCGAATCTGGCCGACATCAGCGAGGAGGAGGCTGTGGCCTACGTGGACCGGCATTTCATGCTGCTGGGCGTGCCGGTCAGTAAGGTTGAGCAGGCGAGACGTTACCTGAGCGTGAATGATCTTGATGTGGCTGAGCTCGATTTTGTTGAACCGGCGCGCCAGGGCGCCATGGACGGTCCGCCAGTCGTCGGAGCCCGGCAATGACAGCGCCCTATGTGCGTGATTCGGACCGTGCACGTGCAGCGCTTGCCGTGATTCCGGCCGACGACTACGAGACCTGGGTCGATATGGCGTTCGCGCTCAAGCAGGGCTTCGGTGACGAAGGCTTTGAAATCTGGGACGCGTGGAGCCGGACGGCAGCCAACTACGACGAGCGTGCCGCCCGGACCACATGGCGGTCGGCCAGTGCATCGGGTGGTAAGACGCTCGCGACGCTCTTCTGGCAGGCACGTCAGTACGGCTTCGATCTGAAGCGGGCGAATTATCCGGATCGCATGACCGCCGTACTGGCGGCGTCACCCGAGGTGTTGGCTCAGCGCGCACGGGAGGAGGCGCAACTGCAAGCACGTCACGCAGCTGTTGCCCACGAGGCCGAAGCGATCTGGCAGTGGGCGAGACCAGTCGGCCCGGAGCATCCCTATCTTGTACGTAAGCACCTTGAGCCTGCATACACGCTGCGTGAGCTCGATGCACTTGAACTGCGTGCGCTGCTTGGCTACCTGCCGGTCAGCGAGGAACTACCGCTGAATGGACGTGTTTTGGTCGTGCCGGTCTGGAATGGATCGATCTCGACGCTCGAACTGATCGACGAACACGGTCGCAAATCGTCCCTAGCTGGCGGCGCGAAGAGGGGAGGCTATTGGACGACGGAGCCGATATGGGTTCCGGCCAGCGCACCCTCGCGGGTTCTGATCGCGGAAGGCATGGCGACGGCATTGGCGGCTTCAAGAGCCACAGGCTGGTTTGCGACGGCGGCGCTGTCCAGTGGGAACCTGGGGCTGGTGGCGCAGAGCTTGCGTGAACAGTATCCCGCCGCGGAGCTGATCCTGCTAGGTGAACTGGGTAGTGGCGAGGCGCAGGCTCGGCGTGCGGCGCAAGACGCGAGGGCACATCTGGTTTGGCCACGATTCGCCGCAGATGCACGCATCCACGACATGGTACCGAACGACTTCAGTGACATGGTGGTACTGAGCGGATTTGAAGCGGTCGGCGAATACTTGCGCGCAGTGGTCCGTTCCGTTGTAAGGGCAGATGGTCAATCGGAAATCTCCACCGAATCCGGTGTGACTATGGTTGAGGTGAATGAGCATGAGGAGGGCAGGAAAATGAGCAACGTCAAGGAAAAGCTGTTGGCAGAAGATGACGGCACGTCGCGTCGCCGGCCTGCAAAGCGCGGTGCCCCGAAGCAGGCCACACCGGAGGTGTCGGCAACGGATAGTGCATCCGGTTCGGCATCACCCGCGGTGGACTCTCCGCCCGTTCTGCCGGTTGCGTTGCCATCGGCTGCCGATCCACCTCGATTCGCGTCAACGAGTCCGTCAATTGGCGAGCCGTTGTTTGGCGCGGGTGACGTGCCAAACGAGGTCAAGGCGCTAGCGGAACATCGGTTTGGCTCACCGCTCAAGATGGGGACGCCGCGCGAAAACGGTGGCCCCTATCGGGGGGAGGTGTTCAATACGGAACACTATCTGATCCAGCAGGTCGCGACACGCAGTGTCGTGTTCCACCGCAAGGATCAGATGACGTTTGTATCCGACCGTCTGAAATGGATGGATGAAAACGCCCGGCTGAACGGATCCGAGTTGCAAGTGGGTTATGACGGCTGCCAGGCGAAGGTCTATCCGTGGGACCGGGCGCGCGATCTGCTGGAACGTATGGTCGGTTCGCTGAAGAAATCGGCACGCGAGTTGAATTACAGCCCCAATCTGGAGGCGATGCTCGATCAGTTGCAGGCGAGATCTTGGACACGCATCCGCGAAGCGCGTGCGGCCGCACTCGAGAAGTCGCGAGAACAGGAAGCGTCTCGCGAAGCCGGTTCAATGCCCGACCGATAAGGCATACCAGCATCGCGCCGACATTCAACGCCGATCTCTAGCATGCGAGGTGCCACATGGCTCTGAGAAATTCCGCGGACGAAACCGATCCGGTTATCAACGTGATTGAACAGGATTTGCCGGCCATAGGTGGCGGACCGGCTGCGTCGGATGAACGTCGGGACAGGCTGGAATCGGCTGCAATTGCTGCCGTTTCGGTTCGGCGCGGACGTGAGTTCGATGCCGCCCGGGCGAGATTGCGGGAGCAGGCGATCCGTGACGATGCGGCCACGCTGCAGAAGGCCGAGACTCGCTCGCCGAGCAGGACGCCTGCGGACATGGATTTGACGAATGTGCCGCTCGACCAACCGCCAGAACGCGTGCGCAAGCGTTACCTGCGCGCGGGGAACCAGTATTTCCTGAAGGATGCGCCGTATCAACTCGCGTTCGAAGATTTAGGGCCATATCTCGTCACCGAGCATAACCGGCCGGACGTGGTCGAGTCGATGATTGACATGGTGCACGCGAAATCGTGGCGGCGCATTCGTGTGTCGGGCCACGAAATGTTTCGTAGCGAGGCCTGGTTGCAGGGCACGTTGCTCTGCATTGAAGTGAGCGGCTACGAGCCGAAAGCCGCAGATCTGGCGCGGCTGACAGATGCGCGGCAGGCGAGGTTGGACAATCGCATCGAGGTGGTCGCGCAAGTCGGGCCGCCAGCTGCTGCGAGTGCGCCGACTCTCGCAGATAGTCAGGCCATGGTTTCAAGCCCATCCCGGGTTGACCCAGGCGAGAATCGTAACGGAGATTCTTCAGCCCCTGCGGTCCGAGCATCGGTGTCGGAACCGCCTATTCCTGAAGGCAGCCGTAGTGCTGCAAACGACGAAGCCGATATCCCTCGACGATACGTCGGGGAACTGCTCGAGCATGGCGATGCCCCGTATCAGCACAATCCAGCGCGCAGCGAATCGTACTACGTGGTATTTCGCGATGTGGCGGGCGTCGATCAGGTCGTATGGGGTGTGGATCTCGAGCGGGCGGTGCGTGAAGCGAATGCCAAGATCGGGCAGCAGGTGACACTCGAAAATCTCGGCAAACGCCTCGTCACCGTGCGAATGCCGGTCCTGAACGACGAAGGAAGTGTGATCGGTGAAGAAGAGAAGGTCGTGCATCGCAATACCTGGCAGGTAGAGATCATACAGCGCGGCCATGACGTTGCAGCCTCAAACAAGCCGGACTATCCGCAGGATGACGAAGCACGATCTGTAGATTCACTCGGTGCTCCAGTCGGTGAGACAGAACTGCACGGCAGTCACGATGCGCGCCATTTGGGCGGCGAACGGGCATTGCATGTGGCCGTGCTGACTGCCGCCATGCGAGAACAGGGTTTCAGCGAGCGCTCCGTTACCCGAGTGCGGCAGCACGCTGAACGCATGCTGGCGGCGTTCCAGCGCGAAGGCACTCCGCTCCCGGTGCCGAAGGTGTTCGATCCGAGCGCGCCATCGGGCCGGAATCGTCGCAAGCATCAGGCTCCCGAACGCACGCCAGCCCGCGAACTCGAGCCCACGCCGGCCGAGCCGTCGCGATCATCACCTTCTCGCTGAGGTGAATCGTGGTCGTGCGCGAGCGTTTGTGCGTCGAACTCGGGGCAGTCAGGTTGCGCTGGGACGACTGGTGCGCTCGCCGAGGTTTGACGGCGGGCGAGGGCGTGCGCCAGTTGGTCGCAATCGCGATTTGCGCCGATGCGAACGGCGAGTCCGGCACAACCATGTGGCGCTTGCCTCGACCGATCGTTGGGGAGCCGCGCCATCGCGTCGAAATCCGACTGACCAGTGCGGAGCTGGATGCAGTCGAGCGGCGCGCCGCAGCAATGGGCCTACGCAGTAATCGCTGGATCGTATCGCTGGTTCGGGCGCAATTGAGCCGGGAACCGCAGTTGGGTGAGCCCGAGTTGAATGCACTGTTCGTATCAAACCAGCGACTTGCTGAGATCAGCCGTTTGTTGGGCAAACTTGCACGTGCCGACGAAATCGAGCCAGTGCGTCGAGATTCGATGTTCGAGTGGGCGGAATTGCGAAAGTGTGTTGACGAACACCTGCGTACGACGGCCGCGATCATGCGTGCGAACCTTGATCGATGGAGCCGCTGACATGCCATACCCGAAAATCTACATCGACGCGATGCTCGTGAACTGGGGCGATCGCCTGTTTCATGATCCGCTACGACATGCGCAAGCGTCGCGGCTCTCACATGTGGGTATTCGCAACGCTGCTGCTCGCATGCGCGCGCAGGTTGTCCGCACGCTCAGGCGTACCCCGGAAGTCATGGTCAAGATTACCAACAAGACGGCGGGTGCGCAGGGCATGGGAGCCGTACGTCGACATCTGCGCTATATCTCTCGTAACGGCAGGATCGAACTGGAAGATCAGAACGGTGACCGGATTGAAGGCAAGGATGCGGTGAGCGATCTAGCGAAGACCTGGCAACTCGGCGGGTGGGGCATCCCCGAGACCAGCACGCGTCGCGAGACTTTCAACATCCTGCTGTCGATGCCACCAGGAACGGATCGGAAAGCGGTGTGCGATGCGGCGCGAGATTTCGCGGCACTTGAGTTCGGTGATGGTAGGGCATATGTTTTCGCCGCGCACAACGACGAAGCACATCCGCATGTGCATCTGAGCGTGCAGGTACGTGGACCGGATGGTCGTCGTCTGAATCCACGTCACAAGGATCTTCAGCGATGGCGTGAGCGTTTTGCGGAGAAACTGCGTGAGCTTGGTGTCGAGGCGAATGCGACGCAGCGGCGTGTGCGTGGCGTGACGCAGCGCTACCCGAAGCAGCCCGTCATCCATATGGTCGCGCGTGGCGAAACGCTGAGGTACTGGAAATCAATGCCGACCGATGCGCAGCGGGATGCAGAATGGGTCGCGCAAGGTGGCGTATTTGCCGCCTGGCGAGCAATGGCCTACGCAATGGCGAGGTCGGGGGCGCGCGAGGATCGCGCGATGGCCGTTGAAATGGCGTACTTCGTCGGGTCCATGCCGGTGCAACGAAATCGACCAATGGTAGGGCGTGAGCCGGATGATAGAGGCGAGAAGCCCGATCGTCAGGTGCCAGATACCGTAGAGCGTTCAGACGGCGCCAGGCCGGATGTGGAACGCTGATGACCAGAGTGCATGATGGCTATAGCTATCATGCCGCGAATCGGCAGCAATCGTATTAGTGAGCCAAATCCCAGGTGTGTGGAAAGTTAGTGCCCGTTTGGGTACGCGGCGCCTTTTACTCGCAAATGCGACGCGGTCTTCTACGCTGGACCCCGGATGATCCGTCGGACCCGGCTTGATGGTAATCTCGAACAGTGCCGCGGATATTGCTCCGTGTGTCTCGACTTGAGACTGCAGTTTCACGCCGCTGGGTTCATTCCCGATCGGAAAACCACGCTGGTCCGGCCTTGAACGTCACGAAGAGCAGAAACAGGAGCGTGATCGCGAGAAGCGGGATGCCGTAGACTGCGACCGGAAAAAACAGCACAAGTTGCAGGATCGACCCGGGAACACCATATATGGATGCCGTGTTCCTGACGTTTTCGTAGATCAACCGGATGATTGTAGCAAGTCCCATTGCCATGAGGGCGAGACCGGCCCACGTCGATTCGTGATGCAGTAGTGCGGTTCCCCATCCGACGTATCCCCACCATGTGAGATTGATGCCGACTGCGGCAAGCCAAAATCCACGTGCCGTGAAGAGGCTGTAACCGTACTGGTGTCGCGAGTGACGACTAAAAAGCTGAATGCTCTTTGCAATCGCGATGACTGTACCAAAGATGATTGCAAGTTTAAGAAATTCCACGGAACACTCCTCCAGACTGTCGCCCCGATCAGGACGCCTCCTTTGCCGACATGAATGACACAACCGGGAAATGTGATGTGTCGACTGCCCTTCCTTCCAATATAGACGGCTAGGCCACGAACGAACAATCTCGACTTCGAAAATTTCAGTGGATCGTTGTTTCGTGAATCTCTGCGTGCTGAGGAACTCAGGTTCTCGCTAAGAGCGAAGACGTGGATGAATGGGGGACAACAGGAAATACTTGGCGGCGCGCGCTGTAGGAGTTGATCTAGAAAACACCTGGGACATTGGATCGGACTTGATGTTTCGAGCAGCATCGCAATGGCGCCAAAAACCGGCGGTAGCCTATCCTGCAGTTCCGTTTCTTTTATCCTTTTATTTCGCCGTTTGCAAATTGCGACGCGCGATGCAGTGCGGCCATGCAGAAAGATGGAGTCATGGTTGAAAAAAGTTGTATTCGTAGTGCGTAGGAAGGGAACGCGTCTCGCGCAACAAGACGATCCGCATGTAATCAAAAAAGACAGCGGACGGCACGGGTTGCGTCATGTCAATGAATCGGCTACGTGACGTCGGAAAACCACGTGTTATGAGCGAGAAGAGTGATCGTGTCACTTGCAGACGACGCAACAAGATCGACGGACCGAACACGTAACTTAGTCGGTCGGACTGCGAACTCAACGAGCAAGAATCGGCACGAAGACGCAGAAAATTGCATCTGTCGAATACACTGGCTCGATCCTCGATCCTCGATCCTCGATCCTCGATCCTCGATCCTCGATCCTCGATCCTCGATCCTCGCTGACGTGATCGGATACAGCTGGCTCCCGCCGTCGATTGCTACTTGGTGCGTGGATCGATCGCTGGATCGCGTTGCTTCTACGCGACGAAAAAAAATATTAGATGCCGTGCAATTCCGGCCCGTTCCCATGCGATCCAATGCGCAAAGATCGGCTTGTTTTCTGGCGTTGACGGCCATCGGTCTCATCAGCAAGATGGCATCAAGGCAGTGTGTCGAGGCGGATCATGCCGGTCATAAAGCACTTTACCCAAGCGCAATGGGACGCGGTCGCTCGCCGTCTCGACTCGCTGCCACCGAAGCCTGCGAACGAGCATCACGTCACGGTGCGTGACGCGGTAAGCGCGATGCGGCCGCATATCAACGGCGCGCAACAGAAAGGCTACACGTTCGAAGAAATCGTTCGGCAGCTGGCTGAAGAGGGCGTCGACATCAGCGCCAGCACATTGCGCTACGCGATGCGACGCGTTACGAAAGATCATAAGGCCGGGTGTGCGGAAAGGGCCATCCCGGCGGGCCAACCTACTGCATCACCGCGAATCAGGAAACCGCAGAACACGAAATCACCGAGCGTTGACCACGTAGAGAATCGCGATCGCCAGGATAACGGCCGAGCGACGACCAAACCGGGGGCCATGGTGATTCAGGACGCTTTCTCATTCGCGATCGCGCCGGACACCGAGAACCTGTAGAGGACAAGTATGGCGACGACTTACCCGATCTATCTGGTGGGTGGCAGCAAGGGCGGTGTGGGCAAGAGCTTTGTTTCGCTCGCGCTGGCCGACTACTTGCAGCGCAGCGATCTCCCCGTCGCGCTGGTGGAAACCGATACGTCCAATCCCGACGTGATGAAAGCGATTCAGGACGAGGCACCTTGCATTGCCTATAGCCTGGACGAAGCCGAGGGCTGGATCGGTCTGGTCAACTTTTGCGATGAACGCCGGGATGCGGCGATCGTCGTCAACACGGCGGCGCGCAGTCAAACGGGTGTCGCGCGGTTTGGCGCGACACTGGCCAGTACGCTCGGCGAATTGCGGCGCGAACTCGTCGTACTGTGGGTGATCAATCGGCAGCGCGACAGTCTGGAGCTACTGCGTGCGTTCAGTCCGACGTTTCCCGATGCAACGATCCACGTCGTGCGAAATGGCCATTTCGGTACGCCGGACAAGTTCACGCTGTATCAGGCGTCACAGCTCCGTAAAACGATCGAAACACGAGGATGCACCCTCGACTTCCCGGATCTGGCGGATCGCGTCGCGGATGAACTACGGAGTCAGCGGATGTCGATTCGCACCGCGTCGGAAGCGATGCACATCGGTGAACGGGCGGAGCTGCTGCGCTGGCGAGCGTTATGCGACACGATGTTCTCGACGATGATGGACAACGCTGGAACGGGCGATGAGCCGTAAACGGCCAGTCGAGCCACTGATCCGCCTGTTCCAGGAGGTCTCCGGCGAGGTGCCCGACGAGGCGAGTTTGGCCCGCATGCGTCGGGTGTCTGGCGTCCTGAACCTCCAGGACAACGACGCGCTCTGGTCTATCATCGCGGTGCTTGAATACTACGCGCGCCTGTACGAGGCGATGCCGGAGCGTATTCGATGGGCGAGCGAGGGTAGTCTCGAAGCGGCGCGGCGGGAAGTCGGCGGCGCGAACGATGAGTTGATGCAGCAGCACCGCGACGCGCTGGAGCGGTGCAAGGCAACAATCACGTTGGCCGAAAAGCTGATACAGGAACATGAAGCCCGGTACCGGGACGCGCTGGCAAACCTCAATGAGGCGGCACTGACGACGCTCAGCACAAGATTGACCGCTCAAGTCGCACATTCGGCGGGTAATCGGCTGATTGGTGCAGTGGCAGTTTCAGGGCGCGAGCAGCGGGAACGGCTGGACGAGGTGGTCGACAGATTCGCGCGGGCGGTGGACGTGGCGGCGGCGCGGATCGATGCAATGTCCACGGCGATGGAGCGGCGCATTGAGCGTGCCATGCGCTGTCTATGGCTGGCGGGCGGAGTCGTCCTCTGTTTGATCGTGCTGGTGGCAGACGGTTGGATGGACGGATGGTGGGGGCACCACCCGTCGGGCTTGGTAGGGCGAGCGGTGCACGGCAGGCCAGTAGACGGCAGGCCGTGAACCATCTTGCCGTCTACTGTGTCGCGTCCGTGGATAAGGATCGGTCGTTACGCGACGTCCGGGTCAGTTGGTGCAGCGGCTACCGACTCGGTAGTCGGGAACGGCCACGGCGGCGGTTCTGTGGTTCCGGCGGACGGCTCGGCATCGTGCGACGTATGGTTGATGCGGTTGCCGTCATTCCCGCGGTCCTCATCGGCTTCATCAGGCTCAACCCCTTCGTCATCGGTGTCATCCTCGTCGTCGTGGATGGCCCATGAGGGCGATGCCGGAACTTCGCGATCGGTAAGGATTTCCGGCAGCCACGCGACCTTGGCGAGGCGAAGTTCCGCTGCGGCAGCAGCATCACCCTTTTTCATCTTGTCGAGATTGGCCGCTACCTTGGGCGAGACTGCGCCGGATACAACTTCCGCGATGCGCGCCTTGCTGACATGGTCGAAGTACGCGGTGCGCGTGGGCGTCCAGTACCGGGTCATGTCGAGACGCAGTGCATCGGCCAGCGCGTTGATTGCATGCGGCGCTTCCGATGGCGCGATCCCGTCGAGCAGGGTACCGGTACAGAATGCGAGTAGGTCGAGCAGCGTTGTATGCGCATCCTGCCCAAGCAACCACGGCAGCAGATCGGTTCGGTTCGTCGGCAACTCGCCAATCCAGCGCGTTCGCTGCGTCTCGATGGTATTCCACGCCGGGCTGTCCGGTAGGTCGTCCGCCGCCCGCAGAAGACTATCGCGATTGTGGTTTCCAGAGAGCGTCAGATAGCGCGGTGCGCAGATGTGACCGTAGTGCTCGGGCAGCGCTTGCGGAATCAGGTGTTGCAACAGGGCCGCGAGTGCCACGGTGGGCTGTGTGACTAGTTCGGCATGGATGGCGGCGGTGCGATGCGCGGTGAGCCGCTGGCACAGCATCGCACTATGAACGGGTTTGACCTTGGCCGGAGCGTCTACCGTATCCGGGCCATCGAGTTCGGCGGTGGCGGTCACAGTCGCACCTGCCGCATCGAGCGCGGCGCTGTTATCGCGGCGCACGAGGCCGCGCTCGATGACGAGTTCGCCCTGAGCGCCGACGATCACGAACGCACCCGCTTCCGCCATCTGCGGTGTGCCCCATTCGATGGCACGGCTCTCGATCGCGCGGATCGCGGCTTCTGCTTGCTCGATTTGATCGTCGAGGCGTTCTGCTTCGTCATCGGCATCGTCGTCCTCTTGTAGCGCGTCGAGCTTGTCGGCCAGTTCGTCGCGCTCCGTGGTGAGCGTATCGAGTTCGCGCTGCTCATCGTCGGTATAGGGACGCCGACTCGGACGCAGTCGGCCGTAACGGTTCAGTTCAAGCATGTCGCGCTCGATGCGCGTTTCGACCCAGCCCCAGCCTTCGGCGTGCACAGTGTCTGCGGCTGTATCGAGTTTCTGCGCGGCGAGGCGCTGCAGCAGATCGGCATCGGCGATGTACCCCGCGTGCTCGTCGTTGCTGAAAAGGTCACGCCGCACATAGCCGCCCGCTGCCTCGTAGGCGGCGAGGCCAACGAAGCGCACGAGGCGATTGCGGCTCGCATCGATCTCGGCGTGCGTGATCGCCTGCCGGAGATAGTGCGGCTGACGCTGCCACTCGTTGGCGTCGAACCACAGGCGTTCCTGCGCGTCGTGATCGTCCGCCAGCGCAAGCGCGGCAAGCTGGTCGAGCGTGATGGCATCTTCGCGCAGCAGTGCCAGCAGCTTGGGCGACACATTGGCGAGCTTCATGCGCCGTTTGACGGTGAGAGGCGAGGCGGAAAAAAGAGCCGCAATGTAGTCGATGCTACGGCCTTCCTCAGCCAGCATCCGATAGGCACGCAGCACGTCGAACGGATCGAGTCCTTCGCGTTCGCTGTTCTCGATCAGCGAAATGGCGAGCGCTTCACCTTCGCTGACGATGCGCACCGGGACCGGATAGTCGGCGGCGATGTGTTTCTGCTCGAACAATAGATCGAGCGCGGCTTCGCGTCGCCGGCCGGCGCAGACGCCGTACTTTCGGTGCTTCCCGCGTGCCCCCTTGATCTCATGGACCACGAGGTTTTGCAGCAACCCTTTGGCGCGGACGTTCGCCGCGAGTCCGGCGATGCCAGATGGCGGTTTGGTCCGCACGTTCAGCGGCGAGCGTTGCAGGCAGGAATACGGTACGGTCACGATCGGTTGCTCGTTGCCGAAGTTCGTTTCGAGCATTGCGGCAGGTTCCGTAGCGCTAACGATGACGGTGGAGGTCTCAACAGATTGGGCTTGCATGATCGACTCCTGAGAGTAGGAAAGAAGATGCCGGGCCAGTAAGGTACGGATGCGTCAGGACGTGACCCGACAGGCGTCATGGCGCAAAGCCGGACAGCAGGGCGACGCAAGCGCGCCGCCCGGAAGCCGTCACACCTTCAACTGGCGCATGGCATCCGCGAGCATCCACAGTGCGCGGTTGAGCTTCACGTTCTGGTCGATGCCGGTGATGGGGCGTGTAGATATCGCGCGGCCCGAGCGGGACCGGCCGTGCAGGCCACCCTTGGTCAGGTTCTCCTGTACACGGTTAAAGACGGTCCAGAGGTCGTCGCGGCGGTCCTCGAAACGGCGTGGGGCCAATAACTGGCTTTCGCTGATGGGAGCCGGGGCGTCGACCTCGGTCGGGTCATAGCGCAGCACGAGCGCGGAGCGGGCGAACGCATGCTGTTCATCACGATCGAGTGTCACCGCACGCATGCCTTCCTTCTGCTCGCGGATCAGATCGAAACCGTCGAGCACGTCGAACGCGCCGTTGATCACGTGCTGCACCACGTTGCCTTTGTGCGGCACGCGGATATCGGCGATGTTCTCGCCGGCGACCATGCCGTTCTGGCACACGAACCGGAATGTGCCGGCCAGCATCTGGTAACTGCTGGTGCCATCGTGCGAGTTCAACAGTACGATCTCGTCGGCTTCGTCGCCGGTGATCTGGTCGGCATGGCGCAGCCGGAGCATGTGCTTGGTGAATTCGCGCTTGCTGGAATCACGCACGCGGGTCTGACAGATCATGAACGGCTGGAAGCCTTCGTTGCGCAGGCCACGCAGCACGTCGATGGTGGGAATGTAGGTGTAGCGCTCGGAGCGGCTTTCGTGTTTGCCGTCGGCGAAAATGGACGGTGCGACGCGGCGAATTTGATCGTCCGATAGCGGCGAATCCGCGCGCAGCATCGGGGCGCTGTAGTGGAATGAGGAAGCGAGTTGCATGACGTTCTCCAGTCAAGGTTCGGGACCTGAACCGGGCGAGAAGGCGTGCTTTGCCATCGCGGCTGGACACCTCCCGGTGGAACTCGGGGTTGGCTTTGCTGCCGCCTGGCTCCCGGATTCCCGCCCGTGCGACTGAACGAGCCGATAGCGGGCAGGCGTCAAGGAAAAAGGCGAGGGAGGGGTGCGGGCAACACGGTCCCGCGCCCCTTGATGCCTGCCCGCTATCGGCTACGGTCGCGGGTCAAGGGCGGGAAGCCGGGAGACGGGTGCATGCCATGCCGCGAGTTGACCGAGTCCTGAGGAGAGGCGTGCGCGGGATATCGCTCAAAGAACGTTCAGCGGAAACTGCCGATCCGCACGCAGCGCTAACTTTGACTATGCGTGCTCGATTTGCCGGGTGTGGCTTAATGCGGTAGGGTGCAAGCTCGATTCATCGAACAAGGTTGACTCATGAATAGGCAGGAACTCATTGACGCTGTCGCGGCTGATGCCGGTCTTAGCAAAGCCGCCGCGAGCGAAGCCATCCAGGCCGTACTCGACGTCATCACGCATGCAGTTAGCGCGGGCGACAGCGTGCAACTCGCCGGTTTTGGCTCGTTCTCGCAAGGAGAGCGTGCGGCTCGGACTGGTAGAAATCCGACTACCGGGGCGGAGATTGCGATCGCCGCAGCGAAGACGGTGAAGTTCAGTGCCGGGAAGGCGTTCAAGGATGCAGTGAACGCGTCTTGAGGCAGTATAGGGGAGGCTAGGCGGGAAAAGCGGATTTGCGGGCGGAAAGTGCAGATGTCTACACAATTGCGCGATCGGCTGACCATTAGTTGGATGCCGCAGTCGTTGAACATCGCCAGAATATCGGCCACATCGGCGTGCGTGGTGACGTTACTGCGCGGACCAGAATTTTCGCTTTGGCCGCCTGCGAAAGAGTCCCCTCGTTGACGTCGCGTTCTGAAGCGCAAGAAATGAAGGGGAACATATTAAGGGCTATGTTACCCTTCATTTCGGGACACTAAACCCTGACGCTTGGAACAGCTCGCTCACACGAAAATTGTGTTGATTGTCGGCCAGTCGCCGGGCAAGGAAAGATTCCAGCTCGGGATAGCCGCCATCAAAGGCGAGCGCTGCCTGAATTGACGAGTTCGTCGGCGACCTGTCCAAAGTAATGCTGTCACTTCGGCTCCGTTCGAATTAAATTTGTCACTTCGCGTACTGGATTTCGGAGCCCGTCTGTAAGAGCCTGATTTCACAGTCGTATCCCGGTATACGTCGCAACTGGCTGATAGGGGAGAAGCCCGTGACGATCCTCCAAGAAATCCATGCGTGGTCCAAGGCTCTCGCCGTCTGGCAACAAGACGCCATCGCCAGGCTCTATGCCGACCGGACGCTTAACGCGGCCGACCTGGACGACCTCTACGCGTTGGCCAAAGCCGAGGTGGGTATCCCGGATCCGGAAGGACGCGTGGCCAAAAAGCTCCACGATGCCCAAGTGGCGCCGCCGGCGAATTCGACACGCGTCGTTCTGCTGACGGCCATCAAAATGTTGGCCAACGTCAATGCGTTGGCCAATGGTGCGTGCCTGCCCGTTGCCCGGGCAGGTATCACGGGCATCTACGGTGAGAATGGCGTCGGGAAGTCGGGATACTCCCGGGTACTCAAGAAGGCATGCCGGGCGCGCGACCGGCGCGAACCCATCCTGCCCAACGCGAACCTGGAACCCGGGAAGAGCGGACCGGCCCAGGCCACGTTCGAGACGGAGATCGACGGCGTCGCGAGCGATCTGCCGTGGAAAGACGGCGCTGAGCCGCCAGAGCCTATGTCGGATATGGCCATTTTCGACTCGCACTGCGCTCGCGCCTACATCGACAACCAAGGTGACTTCGCCTACGCTCCGTATGGGTTGGACATCCTGGAGGGATTGGTCGGCGCGTGCAACAAGCTAAAGGCTCGAGCCGCGGCGGATAAGGCTGCGAATGCCCCGAGCAATGCCGCCTATGCTGGCCTCGCCGGGGAGCAAACCGAAGTTGCCAGAAGGCTGCTCGGCATCCCTGCCACGACGAAGGCAGAGGACATTGAGCTACTGGCCACGCTCAGCGAAGTCGAACAGGAGCGGCTCGCCTTGCTGAACAAGACCTTGGCTGAAGCCGATCCGAAGCAAAAGGCCTTGGCCCTGCGGCAGAAGGCCAGCCGCCTGACCTCGCTGAAGGAGCGTGTCGCCGCGGCGATTGCCGTCGTGAACGACGAGAAGGTCGATTCGCTTCAGGCGTTGATTGGCAAGTCGAATGCGGCCAAGGCAGCGGCAGAGCTCGCGGCCACCGACTTCAAGGCGACGCCCGGCCAACTGGTCGGCACGGGCGGGGAGGCATGGAAGGCCCTCTTTGAGGCGGCCCGAACGTTTGCCGAACTCAGCCACGCGGGACACGATTTCGCTGAACTTCCCCCGGAAGCAGTCTGTCCCCTCTGCCAGAACGCCCTCGGGCAGGAGGGAGCGGTGCGGCTGCATCGATTCGATGCATTCATCAAGGCGACTGCCGAGAAGGTAGCGAAGGATGCGCGTGAGGCCGCTGCCATCCCCTTCAGGGTGATTCAGCAGGCGAGCGTTGACTTGATGTTTCACGGCGCGTTGGTCGAGGAGGTGACCGAGATCGGGCCGGACGTTGCCGCAGCCTGTACGGCCCTTCAGCAAGCCCTCAAGGCGCGCCAATCGGGCATTCTCCAAGCCGCCGCCGGTAAATTGGACTGGGGTGAACTTCGCAAACTCTCCGACGATCCGCAGCCCGCCTTGGCCGATCTCATAAACCGCCTGCTGGAACAGTCCAAGGCGCTCGATGCCACCGCTGACGAGAAACTCAAAGCTGCCATGGTCGCGGAGCGGACGGAACTCGATGCTCGCCGTAGGCTAGCTGAAGTCAAGGCTGCGGTGCTTGAGGCGATGACCAAACACGAACTCTGCCATAGGCTACAGGCCTGCATCGATGGCATGGAAACGCGGGGCATTTCCAGGAAGTCCACGGAGCTCTCTCGCACGACGGCCAGCCAAGAACTGGCCGACGCCCTCAACGCTGAACTCAAGCTCCTTAAGGTCAATCACCTCCGTGTCGTGATGAAGCCCGAGTCGCCAGGCGGCAAAACACAGTTCAAGCTCACCCTACAGTTGCCGGGCGGCGGGACGCCAGCAGCCATCCTCAGCGAAGGCGAGCAGCGGGCCATAGCGATTGCATCGTTTATGGCGGAGATTCGACTTGGCAAGGGGCGCGGCGGCATCGTCCTCGATGACCCCGTCTCGTCGTTGGACCATCGGCGGCGCTGGGAGGTCGCTGAGCGCTTGGCGAGAGAGTCGCTGACGCGGCAGGTGATCGTCTTCACCCACGACATCTACTTTCTTCTCATCTTGGAGCAGAAGGCAGAGGAGGTCGGCGCAACGCTGACCAAGAACTACATTCGGAGGACGGCAGATGGCTATGGTGTCCATTCCGAGGATTTGCCCTTCGACGTGCTGGGCACGAAAGACCGCCTGGGTCGCCTGAGGCAGCTTCTGGTCGGTGTGCGCAAGGCGGCGAAGGAGGGTGACGAAGACCTGCAGCGCCAGCTGACGGCTAAGTGCTATGGCCAGCTCCGACTCGCATGGGAGCGCTGCATCGAGGAGGTGCTGCTCAACGGGGCCGTGCAGCGTTTCGGCGAGGGTGTGTCGACCCAACGCCTCAAAGGGGTGACGGTCACGGACGATGACTATCACGAGATCGACGCCGGCATGACAAAGTCCTCGAAATTCGAGCACGACCCCGCAGCGGCTGTTGGCAGGCTTCCTATACCGGATCCCGACGAACTCAGCGACGACATCGAGCGCTTGGCAAAGTGGCGCGAAGAGCTCAATAAACGAGTGGACGGCATTGCTAAAGGTACGGCCAGTAGGTCAGCCCTTTTTACTGCCTGATTTGCCATTTCACTCAGCCATCAGAAGGGCGTCCGGCATGAACGCCTAGACTCACGCAACGTCAGGCGGGAAGCAGTTGACCGTGTCCGCAGTCCGCGTGCTGCCGGCGAACCATGCCCGCACGCAAAACCCACTACGAGCCGGTGGGCGAGGCGGGGCAGGATCTGGGCGCCTGACCACGTGGAGGCGTGCCGAGCGACTTAAAGGGCGGCACGGGGCTTGAAGTGCTCAATTTAACCTGCCGTTGGCGAATCCGCTCCGTCAAGGTATCAAATGGTCTATAATCACGTATCATATGATACCTGGTTGGGAGCCGCCATGTCACTCGTTACCCCTGAAGCCGTGGCTGCGGTCATGGAACTGCGACCGGTCCCGCACACGCTGGCGGAATTAGAGGCGCTCGTGCGCGACGGCCTGCCGAAGTCTGCGCTGCGCGCCGGCGTCGAACATGCGACGCAAGGTGCCGACGCTCGCCGCGCGCTGCTTGCCCGCATCATCCCCGAGGCGACTTACAAGCGGCGCCGTGATCGGCTGACGCAAGACGAATCCGAGAAAACCGAGCGCCTGGCCCGGATCGTTGCGACGACCACCTACGTCTGGAACGACGAAGAGGATGCACGTGAATTTCTGTCGACGCCCCACCCTGAACTGGAGGGACGGGCACCGCTCGAGGTCGCGCTGACCGAACTCGGTGCGCGCCGGGTCGAAGAACTGCTCTGGAAGCTGTTCTACGGGCTGCCGGCATGAAGTTGTTTCGCATCGCTGATACGCGACACACGATCTGGAGCGGCACCGGCGCGATGCTCGTCGGTGGCCGCTTTAATAGTCCGGGGCGGCCCGTCATCTATGCGGCGTCGACCTTCGCAGGTGCAATGCTCGAGGTACTCGTGCATGCGCGAATCGGGAAGGTGCCGAAAACGCACGGTTGGGTCGAAGCAACTGTTCCCGACGATGTCAGCGTCGAACACCATACGGCAGAAACGTTGCCGAGAGAATGGGACGCGGCGGCACTGCAAGTAGCACGGCAGTTCGGCGACGCATGGCTGACCGAATCGAGGACAGCGCTCCTGATCATCCCTTCAGTCGTCGTCCGGGCAGAGTCCAACGTGCTGGTGAATCCGGCACATCCTGACGCGGCGCGAATCGTCGTGACAGATCCTCAACCCGTGGTGTGGGACGAGCGCCTCTTTATCATGCCACCGGCCGGGCAGTCATAGCGCCTCGATGGTGATCTGCTTGCCGAGCGTTTTACGATGGTATCGACGTCTCCTGTAGCCGGTCATTCAAGCTACGTCGCTCGTCAAGTGACACATTCGGACCCATCGCTACCTCTGCCTGCCGCGCAACAGCAACAAATTGCTCGCGCAACGCCAGGTCAAAGAAATGTGCGGCAGGGTTCGTTGGCGGCATCCCGCTACCCCTAGCTCCTCGCGGAGCCGCTTCAGACCGTCTTTCGAGCAGAGTTTCGCGGCCGAACCGAGCCAGCGTAAAAGCCTTTGTCCAGCCGGCACCGGCTCGTCAGCCTTGTCGGTCGACGAATGCGACACAACTTTGGTTGAAATCGCCCATCGGATTGCAACTTTAGTTGACGTGATGGCGCCGCCAGACAGATCTTTAGTTGAAACGGAATTTCCCGCTGAGCCCTGCCAAGCCTGAGCTTGCGGACATTTCGCGAAGCCGGCGGATGGTTACACATTTAGTTGCGTGAGCGACTCCATTAACAGGCCGCCGGGCGGGTGGGGGCCACGCGCGTCCGGCAAGTTCCGCCTCGCGAACCGCGTGCGCCGATTGCGAGGATCCACGCATCGGGTAGGTTGATGGCCTCCATCATGACCAGCAGGGGGCACCCATGAACAAGCGGCACCTCACTGACGCCGTCGCCTCTGAAACCGGCTTGAGCAACGCGGCCGCCGCCGATATGCTCGAGGCGCTCATCGGCGCGTTCGCTGCCGCTGTTATGCAGGGCGAAATGGTCCGGCTGATCGGGTTCGGGGCACCAAGAGCGGGCCGACCTCGTTACCGATACCTCCCGACATCTTATGCTTCGCCAATCAGCAAAGCACCGGCCGCACGCCCGCTTCATCCTTCGGGGTCGGGCGGGCCCGATGGACAACTACTGAGGCGCAGATCATCGTGACGGTTTTCGAGACAGCACGGCGTTGGCGGAAGAGAACGGATACGCTGGCCCCGCGGGATGGTCGTGCTGTTTTGCGATGAGGTGCAGAACGGGGTGAACCCGCTCCGCGATCCGGGGCACTGGCAACCGGAATGCGGATCGATCGATGAAGAGGAGCGCACGTGGATGACCATCGCCGGCAGCGAGCGTAAGGGTGCGCTGCTGTGGGTCGCTGATGCCAGACCATTCTAACAGGCGAGTTTCTCGTGAGTGGAGGTGTGGGGCCAACCGCTATACGTGACGCTGTCCCGCATCGCATACGCCAACGATGGGTGGCCTTCCGTTTTCGGAAGCGTTGTCACGACACGGCAGGGGCATCAATGGCCGTTCAATGATCAACAGCGTTCCCGGTGTTCATGCACTGAATGCAGCGATCGACCTTATTGCATGGGCATGAGCAATATCCACCAGCACATCATCGCACCGCGATAGATCAGGTGTTTGGCCCGCGCCGGTTGTAGAATGCTGCGACAACGGAAAAGCGATGGGTCGGCACCGACCATAGAACGGGAGAGTGGCGCGATGGAAGCGAAACAGTATCCGGTCGAGGTCCGACCGGATTTTTTGAAACAGATCACGCGTGCAAAACCCGTCCCCGCACTCTCCGAGCTGATCTGGAACGCGTTCGACGCCGACGCCACGACTGTCCTGGTCGAGTTCGGGTACAACGTACTCGGAACCCTGGATACCATCACCGTGCGGGACAATGGCGAAGGTATTCCCCACGCCAGTGCAGAGGCCTGCTTCACGTCGCTCGGCGGATCTTGGAAGAAGTTCAAGACGCACACCGCAAGCGGCAGATTGCTACACGGTCAGGAAGGTCGCGGGCGGTTCAAGGCGTTCTCGCTGGGCAACATCGCCGAATGGTTGGTCTGTTATGAGCGAGACGGCAAACGCTGGTCCTACTCCATCCGCATGACGGCGATCGACCTTGGACACGTCAACATCAGCGACGAGGAAGAGGCAAGCGACAATTCGCCCACCGGCGTGAGCCTGGTCATCAGCGATCCGATCAAAGATTTCCGGACCTTCACGGCAGAGGACGGACGTCAGGAGTTGACCGAGATTTTCGCGCTGTACCTGTCCGACTACGAAGGAGCGAAGATCGTGCTTGACGGCGCGGCCATCGACCCTGGAAGCGCGATCGCAGGAAGCAAGTCATTTAGCCTGGCTGACTTGGTAATCAACAACAAGGAATATTGGGTGCGATTGCACGTCGTCGAATGGAAGACGGCAGGCGAACGTGCGCTTTACTTGTGCAATGAGAAGCGATTCCCACTCTTGCAAGTGGAACGGCGCTTTCACATCCTTGGGCGCTTCCAGTTCTCAGGCTACCTCTACTCGCCTTACCTTGATCAGGCGCAAAAGGATGGTACCGTCGATCTCGCCGAAATGCAGCCAGCGATCATCGCGGCCATCAGCGAAGCCCAACAGACGATCAAGGATCACTTCCGCACCCGAGCGGCTGAGGAAGCTCGGTCAGTCGTTGAGGAATGGAAGGAGCAGAACGTCTATCCGTTCCCCGGTGAACCGGAGACTGCCGTTGAGAAGGTTGAGCGCCAGGTGTTCGACATTGTGGCAACCAACGTCGCACGGCACCTGCCAGATTTCACAACCACGCAGCCAAAGAACCGCAAGTTTCAACTGCGGATGCTTCGGCAGGCGATCGAGCGCAGTCCGGAAGACTTGCAGGTCATCATGGAAGAGGTTCTGCTGCTGCCCAAAAGGCAACGTGAAGAACTGGCACAACTGCTGCGCGAAACCTCCCTCACGTCGGTCATCAGTGCCGCCAAGGTTGTAGCGGACCGCTTGAAGTTTCTCAATGGCCTCGACGCGGTGCTGTTTGACCCCGAGCCCAAAAAGCGTTTCAAAGAGCGCGCACAGTTGCACAAGATCATTGCTAAGAACGCATGGCTCTTCGGCGAGGAGTTCAGCCTGTCGGTGAACGATCAGTCGCTGACGTCAGCTCTGGTCGAGCACCAGAAGCTACTGCGCACCGAGGTCGTGATCGATGAGCCGGTGAAGCACATCTATCAGAAGCAGGGCATTCTAGACCTGATGCTGTCGAAGGCGACCAAGGGACATCGCGCCAATCAGTTGACACATCTGGTTGTGGAGCTGAAAGCACCGAAGGTCAAGATCGGTCCCGACGAGGTGACGCAGATCCAGGGTTACGCGTTTTCCGTGATGGAAGACGCGCGTTTTTCAAAGGTCGGCGTAACGTGGAACTTCTGGGTAATCAGCGATGAACTGACACCTTACGTCGAAAAGTTGGTGGGTGGGTCAGGCATCTTGCACAAGAACCTG
Organism: Burkholderia sp. Bp9015; assembly: GCF_003853505.1. Classification (NCBI taxonomy): domain Bacteria; kingdom Pseudomonadati; phylum Pseudomonadota; class Betaproteobacteria; order Burkholderiales; family Burkholderiaceae; genus Burkholderia; species Burkholderia sp. Bp9015. The sequence continues at coordinate 43,957 of NZ_QTPZ01000007.1, read as the reverse complement.
GACAGCAATCTCACAATTTACGCAAAGACGTGGGGGCAGCTTCTCGACGAGAACCGTGCGCGCATGAAGTTCTTCCAGGACAGCCTGCAAGTGGAGGTGGACAAACCCGCGGCTCTGAAATACTTGCAGGAGCAATACGCCGCCTACCTGGAAGGTGTGTTTGCAGTGGACGATTCGGAAGATGCAGAGGCTGACGCAGATCCCGAAGCTGACGCGGAAGATTCCACGGCCTGACCACACTCGGCCTAGAGGCCAGCCGGCCTGGCTGCTGTCGTTGAGAACTTCGAAGTAGTGCGCCTAAACCCCCTGAACGTCCTGCTGAACGAGGCGATGGTTGTGGGCACATTCAATAGTTCGAGCTCGGTCACGAAGCTGGTGACGGTGCAATCCATACTTGTATAGGCGGGTCGAAAGGGCAAAAGCGGCCGCCGACATTCGACCACTGAAGGGACACACATGACTTCCATCCGGGTCCAAGAGAAAACATCCATCGACGACGTGCTTGCATGGAGAATCGCTCAGTGCGACGCAATCTCTGTGAGCAGAAGAAGCGGCTTCGAGCCGGGAGCGCAAGGACTGGCTCTTGCTGCGCTTGCGTCGGTTCGGCCGGGTCAGGATGCACCCAGTCTCGAGTGTGATTTTGAGGAGCCGGGCACACTCGAGGCTCTCGAATCAACTTTTTTTGGAAGTGCGGTTGGCTTCGCGTTGCCGCGTTTGGTATCCGATATCCGGTTTCAGAGAGCACAGGCATCACCCGGATTCAAGCGACTGCTAGCCGAGCTTTATAAGGTCAGACGCGGCAGCTTGGGGTCCGGACGAAGCCGGGCAATCGTGTGTGCTGATCCTGTCTTTCCCGTCCCGCCTTGTCTTGCGTCCGAGGCCTCGACGACGACATCCTTCCCAACGCCGTCTACTTTTTCGGCTCTATTGAATGCTGAAGTTGAGAATATGGGGTTCCGCCGCATGCTGGGTTCCACAAGCGAATCGGCCATCGTATCGTTTGTGTACGAAGCGCTTCGCAACAGTTGGGAGCACGGCATTTCGCTAGATCCACATCGGCGTGCGCGTAGTACGCGGGCGTTGATCATTGAAAAAATTGTGTTACAGAGAGCGGACCTGGCGTCACGCCAAGTCTCACCCGAGCTGAAAGATTATTTGGCACGGATTGTTGAAGCTAACCGCGACGAGCTTGGGCTCGGTGTTATGTGTTTTTCGGTGGCAGACCAAGGAGACAGTATCCAGGCAACGCTCCCGGTCGATTCGGAAGATCCCGACGAAACACGCGCGGCACGGCTGGCAAGAGCATTTATCCCTGGACAAAGTCGAAAACCGGCCGGCGTAGTTCAGCGTGGACTCGGGCTGCCCAATATAATCTCGGCCGCACACAGCCTTCAGGCACTGCTTCGCATCACCTCGGGCGACCTTGTCGCGACTCAGGATTTCTCGCACGGTGATGACAAGTACCCTCAGTTCAAGCTTGATTCAATTCATCAGATGCCGGACAAGGCGCCGCGCGGTACGTGCGTGTCGCTTTTTATACCGGAATTTGCGTTCGATCTCGACCAGCGCAGCCTGTTTATCCGTTGATGCCATAATAAATCATGACTTTCGCTTTTAGCGACATCATCGCCGAGACATCCGCCGACTTCGAGCACGCCGTAGCACAAATCGAAAGCGCAAATCTGCGGCAAAGCGACGGAATCGTGCTTCGCGCCCACGCTTCGCTCTGGCGCCGGATCATGAAAAATGATTACGACATTACTGCGTTTCATCGGGACCTTGACTCCGTGCTGCAGCGAGCACCCGGGCTTGACGTTTATTTGCTCCCCGATGCACACAGCCTCGCTGAACACTGGGCGGTCGAGTCGGGGGTGCAGCCGCCTATCCAGCTGATTCAGGGTGCCACGTGTGCGATGCCGATGCAGGCCGTCGATATGGGATGTTTAAACCGCATCCGCATTGCAGAATTGAAAGGAATGTTCGCATCGTTTCGGCAGCGCTGCGTTATATGTGCAAGCGAGAACTACCACTTCGCGCTGCCCTCAGGTGCACACGCGACGCAGTTCATACGGCTAGGTGATGCGTTTGCCGCAATCGAGACCGTTGACCGAATCGCATATTGGGTCGCCATGGAGATTCAGTCTCGATGTGCGATTCTGACAAAAAACGGGCGCCATACTGTGTTTGTCGACCATCCGAGCATGCTCATTCTGGCTGCGCGGGTTCAGCAACTGGTGGATGTTCCTGTAGAGATATTGGCGTTTCCGACATATCCGTCAGATGTTCAGGCGAGAAACGCATCGTTTGATTTGCTGCGGAAATCCGCGGCTGGATGTGCGTCTGTATCCGTTGTGATAGGTGTCGCGTCGACTGGCCGTCTTGCCGACTTCATTGAACGTTGGGGAAAAGCAGAGTATCCCGACGCGGTGAACGTCATCGTCCTTTACGCGTTGCAGGAAATCCCGGTCAGTTCCGTGCTCTGCCAATTGACACTGGATGGCTACAAACACTTTTCCGATCAAGGCGGATGCGAACTCTGCGCAGCGCACGTTTCCGCGGTACAAATTCACACGTCCAGCTACCTAATAGGCTTACAGCCTGAGGAGGCTGTTCCTCTTACTCCAGAGTACTTTGATCAACAGCGAGACTTTTTGCAACGTTGGGGAAACGTCCCAGGGGTGCTTCGGGTGCACTACGACGACCCGAACGAGGCGACAGGTCGTCACCACGCATTCTACATTGATGTCGGTACCCTGCTGAACGCTCCCGGGTTTCAGCATGAAGTTCGCGCTGCCTGCGCACAATTCGATCCTAAACCAGACGTGATCGTCATTGCCGATCACCCGACGGCTCGGAAGCTTGGCGAGATTTTGAGGAACTTCCTCGCTCTGCCGCTTGTAGTTCTCGATGAAAAGCTGATCGCAAGAGGAGACGGCCCTATCGACGAAAACCTGTACGGTTCGCGGTGTGCGTTGATCGTTGATGACGTATTCATCACAGGTTCTCGTCTTCAGAGTATGAATCGATTTCTGCGGGAGCAATTTGCTAAACGGGCACCCAACCTCAAAAACATCCACTACTGGACCGTATTGGCAACTCCGGCGTCTCCAGCCACGCGTCAGCGCGTTGTGAGAGGCATGACAGCGAACCACGCTTGGTCATCTGACGTAACGCATATGCATTCGATCCCTCTACCGGACTGGCACGACGCAAATCACTGTCCATGGTGCATGGAGACGAATGTTCTGTCCGGTCTGGCGCAGTCTGTCGTGGAGTTTGACGGCCAGATCGTTGACCGACTTGCATGGTTGTCTTCAACCGCTCAAGGTGTCGTTTCTGATCCTTTTTTTGCGGCACACAGTGGCACGCCTATCCCTTTGCTCGGTGCAAACGCAGTAGCGCTTGCAGAGGGTTCCAGTGCGATGCAAGTTCTCTTTGCATATGCCAGTGCTGTTCAACAACTGCGTAACGCATCCAAGAACGCGCTGAACGCAGATCAGTTCCCGACTCCAAGATATATGGCAAGACGCGTGTTTGAAACCAACTACACCGAACGACTCATATGGTTGGCAATGTTGCGTTCGTTGAAAGGCAAAGAGTTAGAGCCAGCGCTGAAGGCATTTCTCGCGGTGTCTGCGTTAAATATGCAGGATGGGCAACACGGCATCGTGTCCGGAGAGCTTGGGATCGCTTGGCTCACGGGCAAACTTGGGGCTATACCTGTCTCGGACGTCAGCCGTGAATTCTTTTCGGGTGTTGGCATCTCGTGGGAGGCGCTGTACGCAAAAGCGTTGGTCGATCGGTAGTGGTCGAGCTTCTGCAATGCTGTTTGCGGCGTTCAGCGATGAGTCCCCGAGGTGTAGCCTTGCTTTGAGACCGATCGCTGCGGCCGCCACTTGTGCATGCAGATTGGCTTGAGCGGACCATGCGAGGAAACCCCGATGTACGATTCTTTTGGAAGAACGCGCCGGTTAAGGCGGCCTTCCCCATTTGCGGTAGCGGAGAGCTCGGGTAAGCTTTCCGTGAGCCGGTCAACCTTCTGTTTACCCCATGACGAGCAGCGCAACCATTCATACTGTTGATGAAGTTTTTGGCATTACGCGCAACCTTCCGCTGAACTATGCCGAACGTTCCGACGTCGACGGCAGGTTGCGCGATGAGCTGGCGGCTGCGCACCATGTCGTGATCTACGGCAGCTCAAAACAAGGAAAGACGTCGCTTCGCAAGCGCTGTATGGACAGCAGCGAGTACATCCTGGTCCAGTGCTCGAACCGCAGCGATATCGCAGATCTGCATTCGAATATTCTGAAACGTGCAGGCTTCGAGATCACCCTGTCCCAGAAACGCAGTTCCTCGGGACGACACAAGGTCGTCGCCAGCCTGAAGGCTGCAGTGAAAGCGACTTTGTTTGGACAGGGAGTGCAGACAGAGGCGACCGCGGGAGCGGAACGGGAGACGACGACAGGGACCGAGCATACGACAGCCGCGCTTGAATTGGACATCGACGATGTCAACGACGTGATCGCCGCGTTGCAGGGTATCGGCTTTCATAAAAAGATCGTACTGGAGGATTTTCACTACCTTGACTTTCAGGTGCAGCGTGACTTCGCCGTCGAACTCAAGGCGTTTCACGAAGCGTCCGATATCACCTTCGTCATCGTTGGCGTCTGGTTGGAGGACAACCGTCTCATCGTCTATAACGGCGATCTAACAGGGCGAGTTGTTTCGATCAATGCAGATCGATGGAGCATGGACGAGTTGCGTGAAGTCATCGACACGGGTGGGGCCTTGCTCGGCGTCAGCTTCGCTGACATCTTTAAGGCGGCGCTGCTCGTCCTTGCGCGTGAAAGTATTTATGTCGTACAGGAGGTCTGTCGCCGGGCCTGTCTGGGCGCAGACATTCGACGTACGGTCAACGACAATCCCATCATCGGCGCCGATGTCGATGTCGATGCGCTGGTCAAGCAGGTGGTCGACGAGCAGTCAGCCCGTTATGACGGGTTTCTATCTACCTTTGCGGCCGGGTTCCAAGAGACCGAACTGCAGATGCACAAATGGCTCCTTTACCCGCTGTTGACGACCAATGCGGATCGCCTGAAGCAAGGCCTCAAATATAGAGACATCAAAAACATTTTACGCGAAAAGCATCCCCGGGAGGGTGAGCTGAATTCCGGGAATATTACCCAGTCGCTTCAGTCGAGCGCGTCTCTTCAGGTAAAGCGCAACATCATGCCGATCGTCATTGACTATGATCAGTCGAGCAAGACTCTCTACGTCGTCGACAAGGGTTTTCTGATCTGGCTGCATCATCAGAATGCGGCGGATCTCCTCGACGATATTGGTCTTCCAATAGACTGATCATGTCGTTCCCGACCGAGATCAAATGTTGCAGTCCGTAGAGACTGCAAATCGTGTTTGCAGATTGTGCTAATGGAGATGACACCAACGCGCCGGGAAGCTGCCAGCCGACGGCCGACATCTCGATTACCGCGTTGGGAGCAAGCAGCGGTTCGCGTCTCGCGACATCGGTCATTTGATGTCGCAGCCTTTCATCCAGACACATTGCCGCAAGGCGCGTTAACGAGATAGGGAACCTTACCACTACGCCACGATCGTCCGTTCAAACGGAGGTTCCGCGCAACGCGTGGCCGGCGGCTGTCACCGCTCCAGAGGGATTGACATTGGTCTTCGCGACGCCGGGCTCGGTTAGAACTTTAGTTCGCGGCGTGCGATCCCTTGATTCACAAGGATTTCGCATCTTTCGGTCGACCGAGACTGGCGAAGTGACATCTTTACTTCATAAACGGTGACGACTTTATTTTGGCCTACGGTTGCCCGAACTGTCGCAGCAACTCGAAGCCTGTCCCTCCGTGCCAAGGGCTATCAAAGTCGAAACCAGCGGCAAACCTTCTCACGTGTGTCAGGCGTGAGTTACTTGCATAAATGAACTAATTGGCGTACTGTGGAAGGGCCGTGGAGGGAAACTGCGTTGGATAGCATGGATCGAGACGTACTGGAAACTGCCGTCATGTGGCATCGCGCCGGGCGCGCGGTGATGCTCGGCACGGTTCTGAAGACGTGGGGCTCGGCGCCTCGCCCGATCGGCGCGATGGTCGTGCTGCGTGACGACGGTGCAGTGAAGGGTTCCGTATCGGGCGGGTGTCTCGAGGACGATCTGATCGAGCGCGTGTGGCGCGTCGGATTTTCGGGCTCGACGCCGACTGTCGTAACCTACGGCCTCTCGGCGGACGACGCGCATCGCTTCGGCCTTCCGTGCGGCGGCACGCTGATGATTCTCGTGGAACCGGTCCGGGTATCGTCGCGCCTTGACGAGGCGCTGGAATGGGTCAGGCGTGGCCGGGTAGTGATCCGCAACGTGAATGCCAATACCGGCGAAGCCGACGTGAGGCCGACCGATTCGGCGGCCCCGACCTCGTTCGACGGCGTGTCGTTGCGCGCATGTTACGGACCGAGCCATCGCCTGCTGATCATCGGTGCGGGGCAACTGTCCGAATATGTTGCGCGGATAGCGGTGGCGCTGGGCTATCGCGTCATCGTTTGCGAACCGCGTGAAGAGTACCTCGGGGAATGGTCTGTGGCTCATACCGAAGTATTTCGCGAAATGCCCGACGACCTGATCGAGCGAGTCGGCCTGGATCCGAACACGGCCGTGGTTGCGCTGACGCATGATCCGAAGATCGACGACCTGGCGTTGATAGAGGCGCTCAAATCCCCGGCATTCTATGTGGGAGCGGTCGGCTCGCGTGCGAATAACGCGAAGCGTCGGGAACGGCTCAAGCTGTTTGACTTGACCGACACACAGGTTGCAGCGCTTCATGGTCCGATCGGGCTTCACGTCGGTGCCAGAACGCCGCCGGAGATCGCGGTGGCTATCATGGCGGAGATGACTTCGCACCGGTACGGTGTGCCGGTCGTGCAGTCGCACGCGCTGCGCGATGCGCCGTCGGTGCCGCAACGGAGCGAATAGGCACGCGCATACCTGTGTGGCGTTGTGTGAATGGCAGATAAAATTTTTCGATGAACTTATGGCTAAACCCACCATGCTCGAATCGTCGAGCCACAGTGCGTCGGATGCACGTTTTGCATCGATCGAGCGCTATTCATCAGTTGCGAGAACAGTCGAGATACTGTCGGATGCGTGGGGATTTTTGGTGCTGCGAGAGTGCTTTTTTGGCGTCCGGCGATTCGAGCAGTTCCAGAGCATCCTGCAGGTGCCGCGTACCACGCTGGTGGAGCGGCTCAAGAAATTCACGACTCTGGGCATACTGAGGAAACAGCTTCCGTCGACGGGCGGTGCCCGCTACGAGTACCGTTTCACGGAGCAGGGTCGCGACTTATACGCGACGATGATTGCGTTGCTCGCCTTTGGCGACCGTTGGCTTGCGGGCGGCGCGCAGCCTCCGTTGAAACTGATTCACAAGACCTGCAAATGCGATTGCACGCCCCGCGTCGCATGCTCACACTGCCACGCCGGCATTGACCCGAGGTCCGTCCACTATCGCGACGGGCCGGGGGCGGGTGGCGAGGAGCGTAGCGTCGAACGCAAGCGCTCGCGCCGGAATTCGGACGTGAGCGTTCTCGAGCGCATTCGCCCATGCTCGGTCGCGCGAACGTTGCAGATCATCGGTGACCGCTGGAGTTTCCTCGTGATCCGGGAATTCTTTTACGGTGTTCGACGCTTCGACGAGTTTCAGTCGCGCCTGGGTATCGCTACCAACATCCTGTCGGACCGACTGCAGCGACTCGTCGAGCAGGGTATCGCGGAGAAGCGGCTGTATCAGGAGAAGCCGAAGCGTTACGAGTACCGGCTGACCGAAATGGGCCGCGACTTGTATGGGCCGCTGCTGGTGATGATGGCCTGGGGTGACAAGTGGCTGTCTGGGGGAAAAGCACCGTTGAAACTCCGGCACCGAGAGTGTGACCACGATTTTCATGCAATCGTCGTATGCGACAAATGCGGCACCGAACTCGATCCGCGTGAAATGTCATACGTGCTGCGGTATGCGTTGCCGGTAGAGCTCGACGTCGCCTGACTCGCGCTTCTTGGTGCCGCGTGGCGCCCGAGCGCGCGTACGGCGGCAGATCGATTCATCAGGATGGCGGCGGCTGTCTTCTCGCCCGGTGGGCCTGGCGGCCGGCTGGGCGTCTCGTTCAAATCGCGCAGGCGGACCGCGCGCGTGACGATTTGCCTCGGCATCTCCTTTTTTCCCCTTCCTCATGGTTTGGTGCGCCGGATCGACTGCACGTGTCGCCACGTGCATCCAGTCGCCCGCGCGGACTTGCCGCATCCCGATTCGACCTCTCAGCGGACGTTAACCGTGTAGGCATGTCCGGTACGCAACAACTGGGAACGTATCGGAAATGCAAGCGATCTCTACGTTCGCGATTTCATATTGGAACGGCTGCGCTCCCCACGAAAGCGACGGCCGCATCCGCGCGGAATGCTTCAATAAATCGGTAAATCGCGGCTGGATAGCCGCGCGGCGTCTACATGACAAGTTGTCGAACAAGGGACTTGCAAATCAGAATTTCGCTCACTATAGTCCATTTATGCAAGTTAGTTTGTCGTCACGACATCGTCGTCGATTCCGTGATTCCGTGATCGGGTGGAGGAGCAAAATTGAACGCATTTGAGTTTCAGTCGAACAGGTCTACGATCGTCGAGGCCGGCGCCTCGGCCCGCCTTGGAGAAATCGTCGGCCGGCTGGGCTGTCGCGCGGTCTTTCTCGTGACCGATCGCGGTATCGTCGATAACGGTCTGCTGAAACCGGCTCTTGATAGCCTCGAGGCAGCCGGCACGGCCGTTACGGTGTATGCGGACGTGCAGGCCGATCCGCCGGCTGACGTTGTGAACAGTGCGGCCGATGCGGCGGTGTCCGCCCGGGCTGACTGCGTGGTCGGTATCGGCGGCGGCAGCTCACTCGACGTCGCGAAACTGGTGGCGCTTCTCGCGCACCGGACGGAAAAGCTCGACGCCGTCTACGGCGTGGGCGTCGCGAAGGGGCCGCGGCTCCCGCTGGTATTGCTGCCCACGACTGCGGGAACGGGATCCGAGGTCACGCCGATTTCTATCGTGACGACCGGAGACGGAGAAAAGAAGGGCGTTGTCTCGCCCGTTCTGCTGCCGGACATCGCCGTGCTCGATGCGGATCTGACGTTGAGCCTGCCGCCCGCCGTCACAGCGGCGACGGGCATCGACGCGATGGTTCATGCGATCGAGGCGTATACCAGCAAGCGCCTGAAGAATCCGGTCTCCGATTGCCTCGCGAAGGAAGCGCTTCGCTTGCTCGGCGCCAACATCGGCGAGGCTTGTGCCAACGGCACCAATCGCGACGCACGCCAGGCAATGCTGCTCGGCGCAATGCTGGCCGGCCTGGCGTTCGCCAATGCGCCCGTAGCAGGGGTGCACGCGCTGGCCTATCCGGTGGGCGCACGTTTTCATGTTCCGCACGGGCTGTCGAACTCGCTCGTTCTGCCGGCGGTCATGCGTTTCAATCTCGATGCTGCGGCCGACCGGTATGCGGAGCTTTCCGCCGTTCTGATGCCCGACGTCACGGGAAATACCGGTGCGCGTGCGAACGCACTGGTCGAGCGATTGACTGCACTGCCGAAGGCGCTCGGCTTGCCGACGCGGCTGTCGGACGTCGGTATCAGCCGCGGCGATATCGCGACACTGGCGGAAGACGCGATGCGTCAAACCCGTCTGCTCGTGAACAACCCGCGCGAGATTTCCCTTCAGGATGCGGCTGCGCTCTACGAGGAGGTTCTGTGACCCAGAAAAAAATGCCGTCGAGTCGCGCCCAATATCCGCACTTCAGCGCTATCCAGACGCGCTGGTCAGACAACGATTCCTACGGGCACGTGAACAACGTCGTCTACTACGCGTACTTCGATACGGCGGTCAATCGGCATTTGATCGAACGTGGCGTGCTCGATATTGCAACCAGTCCCGTCATCGGGCTCGTGGTCGACACGCGTTGCACGTACTTCTCGTCGATCGGCTTTCCCGACGTCGTCCACGTCGGCATGAAGGTCGTGCATCTCGGCAACAGTAGCGTGCGCTACGAGGTCGCGCTGTTTCGCAACGATGCTGATACGGCTTCGGCGATCGGCGAGTTCGTACACGTCTATGTCGATCGGGCAACGAACGGTCCGGTGTCGATTCCGCACGATGTCCGGCAAGTCTTGCGGTCGTTGATGGCCTGATGCGCCGGTCACGACAGGTGTCCTGGAGGAGAGAACAAATGGAAATGGCAGGAGAGGCACGGTTGCAGGCATCCCGCGAGACCGTGTGGAACGCGCTCAACGATCCGGCGGTGCTGCAGGCCAGCATCCCAGGGTGCGAAGTGCTCGAGAAGAGCGCCGACAACGAATTTACCGCGACGGTGGTGTCGAAGGTCGGGCCGATCAAGGCGCGGTTCGCCGGCAAGGTGACGTTGTCGAATATCACTGCGCCCGTCAGTTACACGCTGACGGGTGAAGGGTCTGGCGGCGCGGCAGGCTTCGCGCGTGCGGACATCGACGTGGCGCTCGAAGCGCTGGAGCAGGATGTCACGCTGCTTCGATACGGCGTCAAGGCAAACGTCGGCGGCAAGCTGGCGCAGTTGGGCTCGCGAATGATCGATGCGGCGGCGCGCAAGTCGGCGGACGATTTCTTCGATCTGTTCGCGAGGCAGGTCGGCACGAAAATGGCCAATGGCGAACAGGAGACGTCGTCATCAACCATGAGCGTCGATGCACTGATGGCGGCTGTGTCGATCGAGCGTCCGCTCGTTGCGCCGGCTCACGCGGAATTGGCCGTCGCCGCCGAACCCGCGGCGGCGCGGCAACGCGTGGAATCCGTCGGCAGCGCTGCGCCGCAGGCTCGCTCCTCTGGGTCGGACGGCGCACCCGCGGTCTCGTTGGCCGATCTTCAGGCGGAGGTGACGGATGCGTTGATGACCGAGAAGATCAAGGTGTGGATCTCCGATCAGATTGCGGTCGTCATCTTGAACCGGCCGCGCAGTCGCAACGCGATGACATACGGGATGTGGCTTGCGATGCCGTCGATTATGGCCGCGCTCGAACGAAATCCCGAGGTGCGGGCTGTGTTGCTGACAGGCGCGGGCGACGACTTCTGTGCCGGCGCCGACATTTCCGAGTTCGAGAAAGTGCGCGCCGACGCTGGCCAGGCGAACGCGTACGAGATTGCGGTGGATGCGTGCTGCGATGCGATCGCGAACATCTCGAAGCCGACCATCGCCGTATTGCGGGGCTACTGCCTGGGCGGAGGCGCGCATCTGGCGATGTCGTGCGACTTCCGCTTCGCGGCTCCCGACGCCACGTTCGGCATTCCTGCGGCGCGCCTGTCCATCATCTACGGCGTGCGTGGGACGCGCAAGCTGTTGTCGCTGGTGGGGGTGTCGCAAGCAAAGAAGATTCTCTACGGCGCAGAGCGATTTGATGCGCGTGCGGCACGCGACATCGGATTCGTGGACCGGATTGCCGGAGACGACGCGCAGGTCGCGCCGCTCTCGTGGTGGCAGCGTGTGACCGGCGGCAAGTCGCGCGCAAGGACGAGCGATCCGATGGCCGATGCGCGCGCGTTCGCGAGAACGATGGCGGCCAACGCGCCGCTGAGCCTGGCGGGAGCGAAATACCAGCTGAACGGGATGGCAATGGGCACGGGCGCGCTGGATCTCGATAGAGCCGAAGCAATGATCGCGGCGGCAGCCAGCAGCGACGACTATCGGGAAGGCCGGGCCGCGTTCGCGGAAAAGCGCTCAGCGAAATTCCAGGGACGTTGACGGAGGAAACGATGAAACCGGCACCGTTTGACTATTGTTGCCCGGACTCCGTCGACGAGGCGATCGCCGTGTTGGTGGCCTGCCGCGGCGATGCGAAATTGATGGCCGGCGGCCAAAGCCTGATGCCGATGCTGAATTTTCGGGTCGTTCGTCCCGCGATGATCGTCGACATCCGCAAACTGGTTGAACTCGACTACGTGCGCGAGCGTGATGACGGCGGACTCGCGGTGGGTGCGCTGACGCGTCACCGCGTGCTCGAGACGTCGCGCCAGGTCGCCCGACGTTTTCCGATCATTCCTGACACGATGCGCCATGTCGCCCACCTCGCGATCCGGAATCGCGGCACGATCGGCGGAAGCCTGTCGCATGCCGATCCGGCTGCGGAGTTGCCGATGCTGGTGCGATTGCTGGATGCGACGATCGTCACGCGTTCGCCCCGCGGCGAGCGCAGGATTGCGGCGGCCGATTTCTTCATCGCGCCACTCACGACGAGGCTCGACGATGACGAGATGGTCGTTCGCGTCGATTTTCCGGGCGTGAAGCCCGGGACCGGCTGGTGTTTCGAGGAATTCTCGCGTCGCGCAGGCGACTTTGCGCTGGCCGCCGTGGGCGTGCTGCTAGATGTCCGCGACGGCGTCATTCACGATGCGCGCGTCGCGATGATGGGAGTAGGCGACACGCCGTTGCGGCGCAGTGACTCGGAAGCGATCCTGCGCGGCAAGCCGTTGTCCGACGCGCTCGTGGAGGAGGCGGCGGAAATCGCGTGTGACGGACTGTCTCCCGCCATGGATCTGCATGCTTCGCCGGCGTACCGCCGCCATCTCGCGGGCGTGCTGGCGCGGCGCGCGATACGCAGCGCATGGTGCCGTGCTTCAGGAGTCGCGCAATGACCGAACGTGACATTGCCCGCAAGCCCGTCTGGATGATCGTCAATGGCACGGTCGTCGAGCGCAGCGTCGAACCGCGCCTGCTTCTGTCCGATTTCTTGCGACACGACCTGTCGCTGACCGGCACGCACGTCGGTTGCGAGCACGGCGTATGCGGGGCTTGCACGGTGATCGTCGACGGCGATAGCGTGCGGTCCTGCCTGATGCTGGCGATTTCGGCCGACGGTTGCGACGTGAGTACCGTGGAGAGCATGGGCACGCCCGATTCGCTGAGCCCGCTGCAGGAGGCGTTCCGTGAACATCATGGCCTTCAGTGCGGGTTCTGTACGCCCGGCATGCTGGCGACCTGCACCGATGCGTTGCAGAAATACCCGCTCGACAGCGATGACGAGATTCGCGACGCGCTGTCCGGAAATCTTTGCCGCTGTACCGGCTACCAGGGCATCGTCGAAGCCGTCCGTGTTTGCGTAACGGCGCGCGACGCATTGCGGCAGGCCGCCGGATCCGAGCCAACCGAGGATAACCAACGATGAAAATGCATGTTCTGAATGGCGGCCGGCTCCGGATGCGCAAGAGTGTCTATCTGCCGCAAGCCGAGCGAAGCGAAACGATCGATCTGCCGGTGGCATGCATGCTGTTTCGGCATGGTCAGGGAAACGTATTGTTCGACACCGGATGCCATCCGCAGGTCGTCGACGATGCCGCCGCTCGCTGGGGGGCGATGGCGAAGGCCATGACGCCGATCGCCGGACCGGAAGACAACGTCATCTCGGAGTTGAAAACGCTCGGGCTCGGGCCGGACGATGTCGATGTAGTCGTCAACTCCCATCTGCACTCCGATCATTGCGGCTGCAATGCGTTCTTCAAGAGAGCGACGTTCTTCTGTCATGCAAAGGAGCTGGCGGCCGCCCAGGGAGAGGAGGCACTGCAACGCGGCTATATTCCCGCCGACTGGCAGCATCCGATGCCGACCGAACTCATCGACGGGGAGCGCGACGTCTTCGGCGATGGAAAGATGCTGCTGGTCCCGTTGCCGGGGCATACGCCAGGGAGCATGGGCATGCTCGCGACGCTGGAGCGTGACGGCGCCTTCCTGCTTGCTGCCGACGCCGTTGCGCTGCGCGAGAATCTGACGCGCGAAGTGATGCCGCGCAACACGTGGGACTCGGATGCCGCGTTGTCATCTCTCAACGAAGTCCGGAGGCTCGAACGAGATGGCGCGAGCGTGATCTTCGGCCACGATCCGCAACAGTGGGAGACGCTTCGCAAGGGGGCTCACGCGTATGAGTAAGCCGCGTCGTGATCCTGGCGCGCCGCCGGACGCCGATGTCGGCATCGACGAACAGCCGCGCGGCGGTTTTGTCGGGCAGCCGGTGCGCCGATTCGAGGACGCGAGACTGCTCACCGGACTAGGCCGTTATGTCGACGATCGGCCGGCCGGAAATGCACTTCATCTCGCGATCGTGCGCAGCGACCAGGCGCATGCGCGCATCCGCGCCGTGCGTGCCGACGCTGCACGCGGCATGGAAGGTGTATTCGGCATCTATGCGTGGGCCGATCTGGCTGGCCTCGTCAAGCCGGCTGTCGCGGTATCGCGCATGGCGGATTATCAACCCACGCCGATTCATGCGCTGGCGGACGGTGTCGTGCACTTCGTTGGCGAACCGGTCATCGCGGTGCTCGCTGAGAGCCGCTATCTCGCCGAGGATGCGCGGGATGCGATCGAGATCGAATACGAACCGCTGCCGGTCGAGACCGATGCCGAGGCGGCGGCACAGCCCGGCGCGCCACTGCTGCACGACGGGTTGACGAGCAACGTGCTGGTCGAACGACGGTTCGTGCGCGGTGAGATCGACGAAGCATTCGCGAACGCGCCCGTCACCGTTGGCGGCCGGTTCCGGTTTCACCGGAAGATGCCGACCGCGATGGAGCCGCGCACCTATATCGCGGAAGTGGATCCGGGCCGGGACGCCCTGACGCTCTACACGTCGAGCCAGATACCGGGCATCGTGCGCGACGCGATGGCGGATCTGCTCGACATGCCGGGCAACCGGCTGACGGTCATCGCGCCCGATGTCGGGGGCGGATTCGGCGGCAAGACCTCGGTCTATCAGGAGGAGATGCTCGTATGCGTGCTCGCGCGAAAGGTCGGGCGCCCGGTGCGCTGGAGCGGTGATCGGCTCGAGGACATGCTGTCGACGAGCCAGGCCTTCGACGAACGGGTCGATGCCGAACTCGCACTGGATAGCGATGGCCGGATTCTGGGGCTGCGTGCCGAAGTGATCGGCGACGTGGGCGCGTATTCGATCTATCCATGGACCGCCGGCATCGAGCCGGTACAGGTCATCAGTTTTCTGCCCGGGCCGTACCGGGTCCCCGCGTATCAAGGACACGTTCGCGGGGTGACGACACCCAAGGCGCCGACCGGACCCTATCGCGGCGTCGGACGCCCGACCTCGACATTCGCGATGGAGCGCCTGATGGATCTGGCGGCAAAGCGTCTCGGAGTGGACCCGACGGAGTTGCGGTTGCGCAACCTTGTGCGTCCCGAGGAGTTCCCGTATCGGACGCCAGTCGGCATCGTGTGGGATCAATCGGCGTTCATCGAGGGACTCGAGGCAGCCAAGGAGCGGTTCGACTACTCCGCCGCGAGGCAGGCACAGGCGCAGGCGCGTGCCGAAGGGCGCTGGGTCGGTATCGGCGTCGCCTGCTATGCGGAACTGTCCGGCATCGGTTCGCGCATTTCGGCATCACCAGGCATGCCGATCAACACCGGCACCGATACGTGCGTGATCCAGCTCGATTCGACCGGAGCGGTCACGGCATCGTTCGGCTGCGCATCGCATGGTCAGGGGCACGAGACGACACTCGCTCAGGTGCTGGCCGACGAACTCGGCGCGCGCATCGAAGATCTGCGCGTGATCACCGGCAATAGTGCCGCCGTACCGCACGGTACCGGCAGTTATGCCAGCCGGACGGCCGTCATCAGCAGCGGGGCGGGAATGCTGGCAGCGCGCGAGCTGCGTGCACGGATGCTGCGCGTCGCAGGCCACCTGCTCGACGTTTCGCCGGACGATCTCGACGTGGTCGAGAGCGTCATTCGCGTGCGCTGGCGCGACGCCCGTCTCACGTTCGCTGAGCTGGCAAAGGCGCTCTATTCGCAAATGGGACGCGTACCGCTGGAGTTCCGGGAGGACCTTTGCGTCAGTCGGGTGTACGACCCGGTGGTAGGCACGACCAGTTCGTCGACGCATCTCGTTCAGGTGGAAATCGATCCCGACACGTATGGCGTTCATGTTCAGCGATATGTGATCGCGGAGGACTGCGGACGGGTGATCAATCCGTTGATCGTCGCGGGGCAGACGCGTGGCGCCGTGGCGCAGGGCATCGGTGCGGCACTGCTCGAAGAAGTCGTGTACGACGCCGACGGCCAACTGCTGACCGCGAGCCTGGTCGATTACCTGCTGCCTTCGGCATCGGAAGTCCCGACGTTGGATCTCGTGCACCTCGAGAAACTGGCACCCAACACGCTGGGCGGCTTTCGCGGCATGGGCGAGGGCGGGACGATCGGCTCGCCCGCGGCCATCGCGAATGCGATTGCCGATGCCCTGTCGCCGTTGAACGTCGACATATCGGAGCTGCCGGTGACGCCCGAACGTCTGTATCGCCTCATTCAGTCATCCCTCATTGAATCAATCAAGGAGCAACAAGATGGAATTCAGACTTGACGGAAAGGTCGCGCTCGTCACCGGCGGCGCCCGGGACGTCGGGCGTGAAATCGCACTGGGCCTGGCTGCCGAGGGCGCGAGCGTTGTCGTCAACTATCACGGATCGAAGGCCGCGGCCGAAGCTGTCGTGGACGAGATCCGCGTGCAAGGCGGGCGAGGGATGGCGATCGGCTGTGACATCTCGGACCGTCGGGCCGTGGATCAGATGATTGACGAGACCGTCGAGGTTTTTGGCGGTCTCAACATCCTTGTCAACAACGCCGGGCTCGTCATCCGCAAGCGCTTTCTCGATTCCCAGCCGGACGAATGGCGCAAGCAGATCGACGTCTGCCTCTACGGCACGCTGAACTGCACGCATGCGGCGCTGCCTCATCTCGAACGGCAGAAAGGCAGCGGCCGAATCATCACAATCACAGGAGATTCGTCGCGGGTAGGTGAATCCGGCCTGGCGATCGGCGCGGCCGCCCGCGCGGCCAATATTGCGCTGATGAAGTCGATCGCACGGGAAACCCGCTCGGGCACGACAGCAAATGCGCTCGCGCTCGGGCTGATCGAGACTGCACACGATCCGGAATTTCTCGAGGCGAATCTGGAACGGCTGGTCAAGCTCTATCCGCTTCGACGCCTCGGTCAGCCGCATGATGTTGCGCCCATGGCGGTCCTGCTTGCATCGGAAAAGGGAAGCTGGATTACCGGTCAGGTGATCAGCATCAGCGGCGGCTTCAGTATGGTCTGACGGCGCAACCCACGGCTTCCTTCCGACAACTGACATATCAGCGCCGCCGACCGAATCCGACGGCAGCGCTCCAGGAGACAAACGTGATTCATACGGAGCTTATTGTGCCTGTCCACGAATTGCTCAAGCGCCATAAGGAGTGCAATCCGGACAAGGCGGCATTCGAGGACGCACGGACGTCCATCACCTATGCGGAACTGGAGGCGATGACGGCGCGCCTGGCGACGCACTTCCAGCGGGCTGGCGTACAAGTCGGCGATCGCGTCGCCGTCGTGCTGCCGAATTCGATCGAGTGGGCCGTGAGCTGCCTAGCCTGTGTTCGCGCGGGCGCGATTGCCGTGCCGATCAGCCACGAGGCCACCTCGCCGGAGATCGAGTATCGGCTCGATGATGCAAGCTGCACGGCACTCGTGACGAGCGACGCGCGCGAGCGGGAATTGCGTGCGGTCGGTGCTTCAGTCGGCACGGTCAGGGAATACGTGACCGTGTCGTGGTCGTCGCAGCCCGTTGTCGGGACGCCGTTTGCGGTCGCGACGGCGCGCGGTGTCCCGAGCGAGCCGTTGGATCCGGACGCGATCGACGATCCCGCATTCGTGATCTACACGTCGGGAACGACCGGCAAGCCCAAAGGCGTGCTACTGTCGACGCACGGCATGCTGTGGGTCGCCGCCGCATGCTGGGCCCCGATTGCCGGCCTGACGGGCAGCGATCGCGTGCTGAGCGCACTTCCGCTGTATCACTCGTATGCGCTGAACTTCTCCGTGCTGAGCGTGCTTGCAGTTGGTGCGACCGCGTATCTGATGGAGAAGTATTCGTCGAGCGAAATCCCGCGGCTGCTGTCGGACGGGCGCTTCACGGTCATGCCGGGCGTGCCGACGATGTTCCACTACCTGCTCGAATCTGCGCGGGCGAACGGGCGCGGCTCGCTGCCCGGGCTGCGATTATGCGTGTCGGCCGGCGCGATACTGCCGGGCACGACGAATCGCGAATTCGAAAACATGTTCGGCCTGAAGCTGCTCGATGGCTACGGCATTACCGAAACCTCGACGATGGTCACGATGAACTGGCCGACCGGTGCGCGCGTATTCGGCTCGTGCGGCCTGCCGCTGCCGGGCGTAGCGGCGCGCGTCGTCGATCCTGTTGCGCTGCGCGATGTTCGGGTCGGGGAAGAAGGCGAGTTACTCGTCCGCGGCCCCAATGTGATGAAGGGATACCTGAACAAGCCAACGGAAACCGATGCGGCATTGATCAACGGCTGGTATCGCACGGGCGACTTGGCACGCTTTGATGCGAACGGCTATATCACCATCACGGGGCGCCTCAAGGAAGTAATCATTCGGGGCGGCCAGAACATCTCACCGGCCGAAATCGAAGAGGTGGTCTGCGAGTACGACGGCGTTCACGATTGCGCAGTCGTCGGCATGCCGCATGCGCATCTCGGCGAGGTGCCGGTGGTGTTCGTCGTCGAGCGAGCCGAGGGCGCTGTGGATGTCGCGGCGCTGCTCGCGCACTGCAGTCTCCATCTGTCGGCTTACAAGGTACCGTTCGCGATTCATGTGACGACGGAAATTCCGCGGACCGGATCTGGGAAGGTCATGCGGTTCAAATTGCGCGAAGCCGTACAACCGGCCGAGCACGGTGACGTCTGACACGTTACGCCTATCCTCTGACTGGAGAAGTATTGATGTCGACAATTTCATTGAACGGGCAGGTAACGATTCGGAATCCTGAACTGCTAAGGCATGTGTGCCTCATCGCAGGTGAATGGATTCACGCTGACCAAGGGGGAACTATCGACGTGCGCAATCCGTCGACGGGGCAGTCGCTTGGGACCGTGCCGCGCATGGGGCGAGATGAAACATTGCGCGCGATCGACGGCGCCAATGCCGCGCTGGCCGAATGGCGCGCGCGTACTGGGAAGGAACGTGCGGTGGTTTTGCGTCGCTGGTATGAATTGATGATCGAGAATCAGGATGATCTGGCGGCGATCATGACGGCTGAGCAGGGCAAGCCGCTTGCGGAAAGCCGCGCGGAGATCGGCTATGCCGCGTCGTTTCTGGAATGGTTCGGCGAGGAAGCCAAGCGCGTCTATGGCGATACGATTCCGGGGCATGCGCGCGACAAGCGCATCGTCGTGCTGAAGCAACCCATCGGCGTGTGCGCTGCGATCACGCCGTGGAATTTCCCGGCGGCGATGTTGACGCGCAAGATCGGGCCGGCGCTCGCCGCTGGTTGCACGATAGTATTGAAACCGGCGAGCCAGACGCCATTCTCCGCGCTTGCGCTCTGCGTGCTGGCGGAGCGTGCCGGCGTACCAAAGGGGGTGATCTCGTGCGTGACTGGCGCGGCGGCGGAGATCGGCGAAACGTTGACGGCCAGCCCGATCGTCCGCAAGGTCTCGTTCACCGGATCGACGGAAATCGGCAAGGTTCTGCTGGCGCAATGCGCGTCGACCGTCAAGAAGGCATCGATGGAACTGGGCGGCAACGCGCCGTTCATCGTATTCGACGATGCCGATCTCGACGCGGCGGTGAAAGGTGCCATCGCATCGAAGTATCGCAATGCCGGACAGACCTGCGTATGTGCGAACCGGCTGCTGGTTCAGGACAGCGTGTATGACACATTCATCGAAAAACTGTCGGTGGCCGTGCAATCCATGCGTGTCGGCGACGGATTCGAGGAAGGTGTCGCGATTGGTCCTCTGATCGATGAGCATGCCGTCGCGAAGGTTATGGAGCACGTCGACGACGCGATATCGAAGGGCGCGCGTGTCGTAGTCGGCGGAAAGCGGCATCAGAAGGGCGGCAACTACTACGAGCCGACGATTCTTGCCGATGTGACTCCGTCGATGCGGATCTTTCGCGAGGAGACATTCGGTCCCGTCGCCCCCATTTTCCGGTTCAGTACCGATGACGAGGCAATCGCGCTCGCGAACGACACCGAATTTGGTCTCGCTTCTTATTTCTACAGCCGAGATATCGGCCGCGTGCTCAAAGTGGCCGAGGCGCTCGAGTACGGCATCGTAGGCATCAACGAAGGCCTGATCTCGACCGAAGTCGCACCGTTCGGCGGTGTCAAGGAGAGCGGGCTCGGACGCGAGGGATCGAAGTACGGCATCGAGGACTACCTCGAGCTCAAGTATCTGTGCGTGGGCGGAATCGCCTGACACTCGGGGCGGCACCTGTGTGCATCGACGCTTCGGTGCCGGGTTATCGTGAATTCTTCGATGGAGGTATCTCGCGCAATAAAGTCCAGTAATGAAAGTTAAACAACAACGATGAATCCATTGGTTTGGAGGAGCTAGACATGTCAACGGTCAATGTGGCAGTGCCTGCGTCGCGGATGTCCCGTGACGAAAAACGGGTGGTTTTCGCATCTTCATTAGGTACGGTGTTCGAGTGGTACGACTTCTTTCTCGCTGGCTCGCTGGCGACGTTCATTGGCAGGCACATTTTCTCCGGTGTCAACCCGACCGCGGGATTCATCTTTACGCTGCTGAGCTTTGCTGCGGGTTTCGCGGTGCGACCTCTCGGGGCGATCGTATTTGGACGTCTGGGCGACCTGGTAGGCCGCAAGTACACGTTTCTCGTGACGATCGTCCTGATGGGCGGCTCGACGTTTCTCATCGGGTTGCTGCCGGGCTTTGCCACTATCGGGATCGCTTCGCCGATCCTGTTTGTCGCGATGCGGATGATTCAAGGGCTCGCGCTTGGCGGCGAATATGGCGGCGCGGCGACCTATGTCGCGGAGCATGCGCCGAATGACCGGCGCGGTGCATGGACCGCCTGGATTCAGATGACCGCGACGCTCGGGCTGTTCCTGTCGCTGGTGGTCATTCTGGGTGTGCGAACCACGACAGGCGAAGGTCCGTTCGCATCGTGGGGATGGCGAGTGCCATTCCTGATGTCCATCGTCCTGCTCGGGATATCGGTGTGGATCCGCCTTCAGTTGCACGAGTCGCCGGCATTCGAGCGCATGAAGGCGGAGGGCAGTCGCTCGAAGGCACCCGTAGCCGAGGCATTCGGGCAATGGAAGAACCTCAAACTGGTGTTGGTCGTGTTGTTCGGGCTGACGGCGGGGCAGGCAGTGGTCTGGTACACGGGGCAGTTCTACACGCTGTTCTTTCTGACGCAGACGCTCAAGCTCGAGGGTTCGACGTCGAATGTGATCCTTGCCATCGCACTCGTGATCTCGGCGCCGTTCTATGTCGTGTTCGGTTCATTGTCCGACCGAATCGGACGCAAGCCGATCATCCTGATCGGTTTCGCGCTGGCGGCCGCCACGTATTTTCCGCTGTTCAAGGGGCTCACGCACTTTATCAATCCCGCGCTGGAGACGGCACAACGGAATGCGCCGATTGTGGTGAAGGCATTTCCTCGCGAGTGTTCGTTCCAGTTTAATCCCGTCGGTACGGCGACCTTTACCAGTTCATGCGATATCGCCAAGAGTGCGCTCTCGAAAGCTGGGCTGAGCTACCGTAACGAACCGGCGGCGCCGGGCGAGAGGGCAGCGATCGTCGTCGGCGGCAGCGTCATTTCGTCATACGATGGAAAATCCGCCGACGCAGCCATGCAAGGGCGTGATTTCGATCGGGCGCTGCAGCGTGCGCTGCATGATAACGGCTATCCGGCGAAGGCCGATCCGGGCAAGATCAATTGGCCGATGGCGATCCTTCTGCTGGCGATCCTGATGATCTACGGCACGATGGCCTACGGTCCGATAGCGGCCATGCTCGTCGAGTATTTTCCGACACGGATCCGCTACACGTCGATGTCGTTGCCATATCACATCGGCAACGGATGGTTCGGTGGATTCCTGCCGGCTTCCGCATTCGCGATCGTCGCGGCAAACGGGAACATCTATTCCGGCCTCTGGTATCCGATCGTCATTGCGACCGCTTCGCTGATCGTCGGGATCTTGTGCGTGCGCGAGACGCGCGGCACCGATATCTGCGCAAATTGACCAGACAACATATCGATACGGAGTCGAGCGGATCATGGCGTTATACGAATATCGAGGCGTGGCCCCGCGCGTTCATGCGACCGCTTACGTACACCCGAGTGCGAGCATCATCGGTGACGTGATCGTCGGCGCCGGTTGCTATATTGGGCCCGGAGCCTCGCTACGTGGGGATTTTGGCGCTATTCGTGTCGGCGAGGGCAGCAACGTACAGGACAACTGTACGTTGCATGTCGGGCACGGAATGACATGTTTGCTTGGCGAACGGTCTCATGTCGGCCACGGCGCCGTGGTACACGGCGCACGTCTGGAGCACAATGCGCTGATCGGGATGAACGCCATCGTGATGGACGACGCTATAGTCGGAGGTTCCGCCATCGTGGCGGCGTGCGCTTTCGTCAAGTCAGGGATGCAAGTGCCGGCACAAACGCTGGTCATGGGCGTGCCGGCCCGTATCGTCCGCGTACTGACCGACGCAGAACTGCGTGAGAAGGTCGAAGCGACGAACCGATACTGCGAACTCGCGGCAGCGAGTTTGGCAACGATACGCCGGATCGATATGTCGATCGGTGGCTGAGCCGAGTGATATTGCCGGAATTCGACAGACCCCCGACCGTCGCGAATGGAATACGGCGATCGACGATTGTCGCGATCGGCTTTTGCGGCGGAGCGCCGCAATCGTTCATTGTCGGCACTACCGACGTAGCCGTGCAGTGCGCCGTAGACGTGCGCGCACTGCACGATTCACATACGAATCAATTGATCCCTGCCGTGCGGTGACCAGCATAGTACGGGGTGCGCCAGTTTGGCGTTATGCCCATGAAGTCGTCGAAATATGCAATGGCCAGCATCGGTTCTTCGAGCAAATTCTCGCGATACGATTGCCAGATCTTGAGCTGTCCGATTTTTTCGGACGGTTCGACGACTTTTCCACATTCCTGCCGTGATACTTTTTTGACGAGCTCAACGCAAAAATGAGTCAGTGCGAATCCGGTCGGCCACCAGTCTGCAATTTCGCTGCTCGGTTTCTTATGTGGAATGACGGTCACCGATGTGTCTCGGACGGCTTTGAGTTTCAATAGTTCGGCGAGCAGCGCGCCGATGCAGAACTGGAAATAGTCAGCCGCGTTCTTGTGTAGGTAAAACTCGCTATCTTCGAGGATTTGAGTCCACGCGACGAACGCTTGTGTGAACTGTCGATTATCGAGCTCGAGCAACACGCCGGAATTTTTTGAGTAGTCGTTGCAATACTGCTGAAGAAGCAGTCTGCAAGATGACAGTTTGGTGAGAGCCGGCCATACGCGATGTATGGACCTTGCGATCGGTTCGTGTTCGTCTACCAAGATGCTTCTCCGGCGCATTGACTTCACAGGTAGCTGACAATTCTGGAAAACTCGCGCTGCATCGCGTCGTCCGGATTTTTCGATCGCAATGCCGCTCGAATTCGCGACTCGGACGCGCCTACGAGATCGGCCGCGAAGCGAAGCAGCGTGTCGGGATTGGACGGAAGCGCTGCAGGCTGAACAATTCTTGCGCACCCGGTGATACCGAGTAATAGAAAAACATATACGTTCGGCTCGGATACCAGCCACCACGGCGCGACGACATCAGGCAATTCATCGAATCGTGCGCTTCGGATCGGATGGCGGTCGATGAGCGATAACGTGAGCCGGGAATACGCGCGACAGATATCGTCGGAAAATTCATCCAGCGACGCCTCGGCCTGGATTTCCGATATGCCTTTCAACATGTTGTGCGCGCCGCGCAGGCTGCTGAATGCGTCATTGATGCGGTGTTCAAATATAAGGACGTCCGTCGCACCCGCGTGCAGGATGAATCGCTTCGCGGCTGCGTAATAAAGTGTCGAGCAGTGGCGGATCAGCTTTGTATCCGCGGATTCGCGAATGATGCGTTCCAGGCCGCCGTCGAAGCTGACAGGGGCTTTCCAATGATCCTGCAGTGGGGGAATCGCATGACCTGCATACGTTTCGGCCGTTTCGAGCAGTGTGTCCGCGATATGGCCGACGGAGCCAAGAAATTGCGGCAACGGCGGCAAGTTCGCGCGGCGGGCAGCGGTTCGCTGAGAATCGGACCCAGAGCCGGGGACGTTTCGCGCCGCGTATCGAAGTTGCCGCGCACAATCCATCAATGCAAGGCGAACCTGACTGAGATCCTGGACGATGTGCGATGGCGTCAATGACTTGGGTTCCATGGCTGCCTCGAGACTGAAACATTTGAAGTTAAGATAGCACATTTGTTCAGTGTCATTGATCACGTTAATTTAGGGGAGGAAGCGTGCCGAGAGCCCGAACCAAGCACCGAGAAGAGGCCATCGACGAACGAAGCCCAGCGCGCAGACTGCGGCTGCGCGCGGCGTGGATGTACTTCGTGGAGGAGATGACGCAACACGAGATCGCACAGAAACTCGGCATCGGTCGGGTGACGGTCGTGCGCCTGCTGGCCGCTGCGCGCGAGCGAAACGAGGTAAAAATTTCGATTGGGGATCGCCTGGTCGAATGCGTGGATCTCGAACGGCAACTCGAGGAGCGATTCGGGATCGCGGAAGCGATCGTCGTCCCGCTGTCAGCGCGAGACGCGGATGCCACCGCGCCAGTGAGCGCCGCCGCTGGCGAATATGTGTCGTCGATGGTGCGGTCGAACATGAAAATCGGCGTCGGTTGGGGGCGCACCCTTGTCAGTTCGCTGTCGTACATGGGTGAGCGTCCCGTCGAAAACGTCTCGGTGGTTTCACTGCTGGGCGGCATCATGAAAGCCCGACATTTCAACCCGGCGGAGTTCGCTTGGCGTTTCGCGACGTTGTATCAGGCGGACTGCTACCTGATGACCGCGCCGTTGGTGGTCGACAGCCCGGAGACCCGGCGCACGCTCATCGAGCGCTGCGGCCTCCGGGATATTTTCGATCTCGCGAGATCCCTGGATGCGGTCGTGCTCGGCGCTGCGGGCACTGGCCCGGAGGCAACGGCGCACCGATCGCGGTTCATCAGCGATGCTGATCGCGAATCAGTGATCAAGGCGGGTGCCGTGGGCGATCTGCTCTTCAACTTTTTCGACGCCAACGGACAACTTGTTGACCATCCCATTAACGAGCGTGTGATGTCCGTGCCGCTCGACATCGTCAAGCAAGTACCGGTGCGCGTGCTTGCAGCGGGCGGCGTCAGCAAGGTGCCGGCGCTTGGGGGCGCTCTGAGGTTATTGCGACCGTCCGTATTGATCACCGATCAATACGCCGCAGCGGACTTGCTGAAACTAGCGGACTGACCTTCGCGCGGAAAGGTCCCCGTCACCTTTCCGTACTCCGCGCTCGACCCCGCTGCCGAGAGA
This sequence comes from Burkholderia sp. Bp9015, assembly GCF_003853505.1. Classification (NCBI taxonomy): domain Bacteria; kingdom Pseudomonadati; phylum Pseudomonadota; class Betaproteobacteria; order Burkholderiales; family Burkholderiaceae; genus Burkholderia; species Burkholderia sp. Bp9015. The sequence continues at coordinate 18,498 of NZ_QTPZ01000007.1, read as the reverse complement.
AGCGCGCTCTCGCACCTCCCCCATTCGCAGCGACGGCAGTGATGCTGCGTCGCATCAATTTCTGTATCCGTGCCCGCCGCTGGGTTGTCGCTCGCGTCAACGAGCCCTTGGCGCGGCTCCTCCTCTTTCCGTCCCCAAATTTCCATGCGCTAGGAATAACCCTAGATGCGCTCTTTTTGCCGCTCGGTTGCTTGTACCTTTGGTGAACAAAGTGATACTGTAAAAAACAAATGTGCACTTAACGTCGCGGCGATCCAGGTTGCAGACGCGGGTTAAGGGCACATGCCTGCGCAAGCGCGCGTCACTACCCAGGAGACATCGTCGATGCTCAACATCATTCCCAGCGGCCTGGCGGCCGACCTCAAAGCCCGCGCCCAATCGGGCAGACCTATCCGAATCGGCTTGATCGGCTCCGGCGAAATGGGCACGGACATCGTGACCCAGGTCCGGCAAATGGAAGGTCTCGAGATCGGCGCGATCGCGGACCTCCGTGTCGACGCCGCATGCGAAGCGGTTCGAGTCGCCAATCAGGCGGACGACGGCTATCGCGTCGTCGAGACTGGCTCGGGGATTTCGCAGGCGATCGAGGCCGGATCGATCGCCATCACGCAAGACTCGAATGCGATCTGTACCAACGATCAAATCGACGTGGTTATCGATGCGACCGGCAAACCGGCGGTGGGCGCGCAGATCGGGCTGCTGGCCATGGAGCATGGCAAGCATCTCGTGATGATGAACGTCGAAGCCGATGTGACCATCGGCGCATACCTGCGTCGTGAAGCGGAGCGGCTGGGCGTGGTGTACACGCTCGGCGCCGGCGACGAGCCGAGCTCGACGATCGAGTTGATCGATTTCGTCAGCGCGCTCGGTTATCCGATCGTCGCCGCGGGTAAGGGCAAGAACAACCCGCTGAATATCGACGCGACACCGGACGACTACATGGCGGAAGCCAAGGCGCGCAACATGAATCCGCGCATGCTGGTGGAGTTTGTCGACGGTTCGAAGACCGCGGTCGAAATGGCGGCGATCGGAAATGCGACCGGGCTGATTCCGGATGTGGCAGGCATGCACGGTCCCGCGGCCACGCTCGACCAACTGCATGAGGTGCTTTGTCCGGTGGCGGACGGCGGGATCCTCACCCAAAAGGGCGTAGTCGATTACACCATCGGAAAGGGCGTCGCGCCCGGGGTGTTCGTCGTTGCCGAACTTGCACATCCTCGCCTGCGCGAGCGCATGGCAGACCTCAAGCTCGGCAAGGGGCCGTATTACACGTTCTATCGCCCGTATCACCTGACGAGCCTCGAAGTACCGCTCAGCTGCGCGCGCGCTGTCCTGTACGGCAAAGCCGACATGCGGCCGCTCCCCGTTCCGGTGGTCGAGGTTTGCGCGGTGGCGAAGCGAGACCTGAAAGTCGGTGACCGCCTCGACGCGATCGGCGAATTCACGTACCGCGCGTGGGCCATCGCGGCGGACGACGCGCTTGCGGAGCGCGCGGTTCCATGCGGCTTGCTGGAAGGCGGCATCGTCACCCAAGCAATCCGAAAGGGCGAATTGCTGACGTACCAGAACGCCGCGGTCGACGCGAACGCACCGATTGTCAAACTGCGCCAGCGTCAGGACGAGATGGTCCGTGGCGCGCGTGCCGCCGCTTGAGGAGAGGATGATGGGATTCGTTGCAGAGAAGATCGAAGGAATGCCCGAAGTCTATCGGCACGTCTCCGCGCAAGCGTTGCGTGACGCGCTGAAAAAGATGCAACTCGTGCGTCGATTCGAGGAGAGTGCGGAACAGGCGTACATGCGCGGCCTGATTCACGGCACGATGCACCTGTCCATCGGGCAGGAAGCCTCCGCGATCGCGATGACGATGCTCCTCACCGATGAGGACTACATCACGTCGACGCATCGGGGACACGGCCACTGTATCGGCAAAGGTGCGGATCCGAAACGCATGTTCGCCGAATTCTTCGGTAAGGAGACGGGGTATTGCCGGGGGCGGGGCGGTTCGATGCACATCGCGGATGTGAGCCGCGGAAATCTCGGCGCCAACGGTATCGTGGGCGGGGGCTTGCCTATCGCGGTCGGCGCGGCGCTGTCGATCAAGAAGCGGCGCAAGGACTCGGTTGTCGTGTGTTTTTTCGGCGATGGCGCGAACAATGAAGGTGCGTTCCATGAATCGCTGAATTTCGCCGCGATCTGGAAGCTGCCGGTGATTTTCGTCTGTGAAAATAACCGGTACGGCATGTCGATGTCGGTCGAACGTTCGACGGCCGTCAGTCGGATCTCGCAGCGCGCGGCTGCGTATGACATGCCCGGCGTAACTGTCGACGGCAACAGCTTCGGCGACGTGCTGACGGCGGCTGAAGGCGCGATCGAGCGTGCGCGAAAAGGCGAGGGGCCGACACTCATCGAGTGCGAGACATACCGCATTCGCGGCCACTCCAAGAGCGACCGGAACCGCTATCGCACCCGCGAAGAGATCGAGTCCTGGGGCGCAAGGGATCCCATTGCGAAATTCGAGCGGCAGTTGGTGGAGCTTGGACTGATCGACGCCGCAGCGGTGCAAGCAATCCACGCGGAAGTCGAGGAAGAAATCAAGGCGGGGCTGGACTACGCGCAGAACAGCCCGGCACCGGACATCGCCGAGTTGACGCGCTATGTATATACGGAGAACGGGGGGAATGACCATGAGTGACCAGCGCGAACTGACTTATGCTCAGGCGATTCATGAGGCAATGGGCATCGCAATGGAGCGAGACGAGCGCGTGTTCCTGATGGGCGAGGATATCGGAGTCTACGGCGGTGCGTTCCAGGTGACCGGTGACCTGTTTCAGCGCTTTGGTGCGGAACGTGTCATGGACACGCCCATCGCGGAGCTGGCAGGCGCCGGCATTGCGGTCGGCGCGGCCATGACCGGCTGCCGGCCGATCTACGAATTCCAGTTTTCGGACTTCGCAACGCTTGCGATGGAACAAATCGTGAACCAGGCCGCGAAGATGCGTTACATGCTGGGCGGAGAAGTCTCGGTGCCGGTTGTGATGCGCTTTCCGGCCGGTTCGGGGACAGGTGCTGCAGCCCAGCACAGCCAGAGCCTCGAGGCTTGGTTCGCGCACGTTCCTGGGTTGAAGGTGGTGCAACCCAGTACGCCCCATGACGCGAAGGGATTACTGCTTGCTGCGCTCGAGGATCCCGATCCGGTGATGATCTTCGAACACAAGCTCCTGTACAAGAGCAAGGGCATCGTGCCGGAGGGATACTATGTCGAGCCGATCGGCAAGGCCGTCGTTCGCCGCGAGGGGCGGGATGTCACGATCGTCGCGACTTCGATCATGACCGTGCGTTCGCTGGAAGCGGCAGACGCGCTGCAGCAGGAAGGCATCGACGTGGAAGTGATCGATCTGCGCAGCATCCGGCCGATCGACCGCGAGGCGATCATCGCCAGCGTACGCAAGACTTCGCGTCTGGTATGTGTGTACGAAGGTGTTCAGCAACTGGGCATAGGCGCCGAGATCGCGTCGATCGTATGCGAAAGCGACGCCTTCGATTATCTGGACGCACCGATCGTCCGGCTGGGCGGCTCGGATTGTCCGCTGCCTTACAACCCGCAGCTCGAGAAGGCTGCCGTGCCGCAGGTGCCCGACATCGTCGAGGCGGTTCGGCATATTGTCGGTCGGAGGGGCTGAGATGGCGACCGAAGTGATCCTTCCCCGCGTCGACATGGACATGACCGAGGGCACGATTACCGCCTGGTATGTCAAGGATGGCGACACGATCAGGCAGGGCGAGCCGATCTTCGACATCGAGACCAGCAAGGCCACGATGGAAGTGGAGGCCCCGGCGAGTGGCACGGTCCGGCAGATTACCGCCAGCGTCGGCGATACGGTCCCCGTCGGAACCGTGATCGCATGGATCTATGCCAATGGCGAGACCGTCATCGAGCAGGACGCCGGCACAACCGCATCAGGCGTTGCCGAGCTTGACGCCGAGGCTGCACCCTCGGTCCATCGTCGCGCGGACGTCGCAGCCGCGGCATCGTCGGGCGATATCGGCGATAGCCGGATTCGTGCAACGCCCGCCGCTCGTCGGGCTGCTCGCGAAAGCGAAATCGACCTGGGCAGCCTGCACGGATCCGGTCCGCATGGCCGGATCGTCGAGAATGACGTGCGCGCCGTCGCCATCGGCAACGGTGGTTCACGTGAAGTGCCGGCCGGCGCGAGCCAGCAAGGCGCGCTCAATCGGGTCTGGCTGCAGCGCGGCGGTCCGGCGACGCTGGTGCTTCTGCATGGATTCGGGGCCGAGGCGAACAGCTGGCGCCCGTTCTTCAATGCATTGCGCGACGCCGGCCTTGCCAAGAATCTCGGTGTCCTGTCGATCGATTTGCCCGGACATGGAAAATCGCCGGCTGACGCTGCCGCATCACTGGAGAAAATCGTCGACGCGATCGGCGCTACGCTGGCGGCCGAAGATGTCGCAAACTGCCATCTCGTCGGGCATTCTTTCGGCGCGGCTGTCGCGATCGCGTTGAGCGCGTCGCGCCAGGTGCGTGTGTCGTCGTTGACGCTGGCCGCACCGGCCGGGCTGGGTACCGAATGCAACGGTGCGTTCTTGCGCGGGCTGACGCAAGCTGCCGATCGAATCAGTCTTACGCCATGGCTGCGGGAATTGGTCGCGCGTCCCGGTGTGATCGACGAAGCGTTCATCGCGACGGCGGAGCAGCAATTGTTGAGTGAGGCAAAACGTGTGACGCTTGCGTCAATCGCGGAGACGTTCTTTCCGGGCGGCCGGCAGAAGATCGATCTGCGAGAAGCCATCGCGTCGCTGACGATGCCTGTTCGCGTCGTCTGGGGGGCGTCGGATAAGATCATTCCGATTACGCACGCGAACGGCCTGCCTGGCCGGATTGCGCAGCACCGCTTCGCAGACGTCGGTCATTTGCCGCACGTCGAAGCGCTGGCTGATGTGGTCGGTATCGTCGGCGAGCAACTGTCACGGTAGGCGGAGCCATTCATGAACCTGGAGCTTGACGGCAAGATCGCGCTGGTAACGGGGCTATCGTCCCCCGTCGGCGACGAGGTGGTCCGTGCGTTGCGTACCGCCGGCGCAACGGTGCTTACGCAGCGGGCACGCGTTCTCGAACTGGTGGGTGAAACGGGAGACGGTCAAGCCAATGTCGACAGTACGCCGGCGGAAATCTTCACGGCGCGACGTGCGGTTGAACTGGTTGAACGCACCGTGCTTGAATTCGGGAGACTCGATATCGTCGTCCATAACGGCTGCGCGCGCCTGGATGCGGGAAACGATTTCGAGATTCACGAACGAGAGATCGATCACGCGTACGCCGAGTGCGTCAAGGCTGCGTTTTACATCGCCCATGCCGCAGCTTTGCAGTATCGGCGAGTCAAGCGAGGCGTGATCGTCAATATCGCGCCAACTGCCGAAGCAGATTCCTGGTGCGTGCCGTGGCAGAGCGCCTGTGCCGCGGCGCTCTGTCAGCTGTCCCAAGCAATGGGGCAACGATTGAAAGGTGACGGGATCCGTGTCAATGCCGTCTGTCCAACGGTACCCTCATATGACGAGTTTCGCCGCGCCTCACATGGTGTGACGCTGCAGCCGACCCCGCTGCCGTCGATCCCGAGGCGAGATGACGGCATGTCCGCCGCAGTGCGTGCCGCTCTATTCCTGGCTTCGGAGGCGTCACACTACATTTCGGGTCTCGTGTTCCCGATTGAGGTCAATTCGGGTTTTTGTTAGAAGAATCGTTGCTGCGGGCTTCGTGTCGCGTTTTCCCGTATTTACCTGAAAATGAACAATTGTATTATTGTGATAAACATTTGTTCAAAATGGCGGCACGAAATAACCGCCGGATTCGTCTCGTTTGTTAAAGCAGTTCGTGCGAGGCAGGAGACATGCAATGGAACTCGTTCGGTTCGGTTTACTGGCATTGGCTGTTACGTGGGCGCTGCAGCTCATCGCCGGGTGGGCCCATATGCGCTACTACCGGGACACGCTCAGAAAAACTGCGCGAACGTGGGGCGACGGCTTTCTCGGCGTGGGGACGTTCAAGCCGCGGATCGGGCGCGGCGCAGTTGCGATCGTCGTCATCGGTGACGATTGCATTGTCAGACAAGTATTGGCCATGTCTGGACTGACTGTGTTCGCTCGTTTCGAGGCGCTTTCCGGATTCAATGGCGGGTCGATCGGCGAGTTTCAACACAATTTGGAGTCCTTGGCGCTTGCACCTCGTCTTAGGCACGCGCTTCACAACGCACTCGACATGGCTTGCAGAACCGCGAACGCTAACCGTCCTATCGGTGCCGTGATTGAGTAGACGAACGCCGTACAGCACGCAGGTCGCAGCACTGTTTTGATTGACGCATCTGTCGCACATCACAACTTCATCAGGAGACAACCATGAATCCGCTGGATTTTCTTACTCATGCCGCCGAGGCATTTATCGGTGTATTCAACGCAGGCGGAAAGACGTTCGTCGGCTTTGTTACAGGTATTTTGCCGACACTGATCGTGCTGCTCACCGCGGTCTACACGATCATCGCGCTGGTGGGCGAGCAGCGGATTCAGGGATTGGCTCGTTTCCTTTCGAAGAACATCGTGACGCGATATTCGCTGTTGCCGTTGCTCGCGATGTTCTTTCTGACCAATCCGATGGCCTACACGTTCGGCGTCTTCCTTGAAGAGCGTCACAAACCCGCGTTCTACGATTCAGCAGTGTCCTTGTGTCATCCGATTACGGGCTTGTTTCCGCACTGCAATCCCGGCGAGCTTTTCGTCTGGCTTGGTGTGGCAGCAGGTATCACGAAGCTTGCTGAAACCCATGCCGCACCGTTTTCATTGCCGAAACTCGCGCTCTTCTACCTGGGCGTCGGCCTTTTCGTCAATCTCCTGAAAGGGGTACTGACCGAAGCGATCACCCGCATGCTCGCGAAGCGCGAAGGTCTGACGCTCTGAACTCGACACGATAAAACACGAGAAATCATCTGGAGGAGAAGGAAATGGATGCGCGTACGTACAAGGCGGTTGAGGTTCGAAAGGGGGCCAACGGCTGGGGCGGCCCACTCGTCATCGCACCGACGGTGGAGCGCAACAAGATCGTAGCCGTGACCGGAGGAGATATTCCGAAGGTGGCACAGCGGTTGGCCGATCTGACCGGAGCAACGGTTGTGGACGGCTTTCGCAATCCGCCGCTCGAATCGGAAATCGCGGCTGTCGTCATCGATTGTGGGGGAACCGCGCGGTGCGGCGTATATCCGCGAAAGCGCATCCCGACAGTCAATCTGAGTCCGGTCGGGCAGTCGGGCCCGCTTGCGCAGTTCATTACCGAGGATATCTACGTGTCCGGTGTCGAATTGAACAGCTTGCGGTCGGTCGACGACGACGCGTCGAACGTCGACGCGCATCGCGCCGCCTTGACGAACGGCGACACATCATCCGCCGCAACGCCGTCGCCGGCGCAACCGCGAACCGGGGCAAGCCACGGCGGCTTCGTTGGGATGATCACGTCGGTTGGCCGCGGCATGGGCGGCGTCGTGAATGTGCTGTTCACGAGTGGGCGCAAGTCGATCGACACCGTCATTCGCAACGTGCTGCCTTTCATGGCGTTCGTGACGATGCTGATCGGCGTGATCAATTCGACCGGGGTGGGGACCGGGCTCGCCCATCTGCTTTCGCCGCTGGCCGGTAATATCGTCGGGCTCGTGATCCTGTCGGCGATCTGCGGTCTTCCGTTCCTGTCGCCCGTACTCGGACCGGGTGCCGTGATCGCGCAGGTCATCGGCGCGGCAATCATCGGGCCGGCCATCGGCAATGGCACGATTCCGCCGCATATGGCGCTGCCGGCGCTGTTCGCGTATGACACCCAGGTCGGTTGTGATTTCGTGCCAGTCGGGATGGCACTCGGCGAAGCGAAACCGGAGACGATTCGCGTCGGCGTGCCGGCCGTACTGATCAGTCGACAGATCATGGGGCCGATCTCGGTGTTGATCGCCTGGGTGGTCAGTTTTGCTCTCTAAAAACATCTTGAGGTCACGCATGCATTACTACAAGACAATCATTTCCAGTATCGGCGAAGAGGTGGAGTCCCTTCTCGAAGGTGGCGTGCTGATTTTGTATTCGGATGGAGCGCCTCCCGAACTGGCAGAGGTGTCGGTCCTTCACCGCGTAGAGCAGGCGCACAGCCACGCGCCGCGTATCGGTTCCGTGCTGCGCATCGGCGAAATTTCCGCGGTCGTGACCGCTGTGGGACCGACGGCCTGGAACAAGGTGAGCGAACTGGGCCATGTCGTCATCACGTTCAATGGAGCCCATTCGGCAGAGCGCCCCGGCGAGATCTGCGCATCGACGGTCGATTGTGAACGGCTCTTCAAGAGCATGCAGAAAGGGACCGTCATCGAGATCGTTGACGCCTGAATCGCGCCGACGTCAATCGTCGTCACCCACGGAATACGAAAAGGCATCGTCATGTTGGAAACTCAGGTTGTTGTCAAGGTACACGAGGGTCTGCACGCGCGCCCCGCGACGCAATTCGCCAAGCTTGCGAAGGAGTTCAATAGCGCGCTGAAAATCGGGAGAGGCGATGCATGGGCGGACGCGAAGAGCGCTGTGAAGCTCATGTTGCTAGGTGTGAAGCAGGACGAGCAGATACTTCTCCGAGCGGACGGCGAAGATGAATGCGAGGCGCTCGACAGGTTGACGCAATTTCTGTCGAATGTCAGCGCAATCGTGCAGGGCGCCACCGCGCCGGACGGCCATCAAGGGTCCGACGGCTCAGCGACGGCTCCGCGAGCGTTCGAGCACACGGCCGCGGCGCGATCCGCTGACGATGCCGATTCTTCGGGCGCATTGATAGGTGTTCCGGCGAGTGAAGGCCTGGCGTTCGGCAGTGCGCTCGCGTATGTTCGTGACGAGCTCGTGGTCGATCGCCAGTTCGTGTCGGAACACGAGGTAACAGACGAGGCCGCGCGATTCACCGCGACGCTCGAGTCCACTTTGGCTGCGATGCTCGAGCCGGGCGACGGGACGATGGGAAACGAGATCATCGAGGCGATCGCCGATGTCGCAAGGAGCGACGACTATGCGGGCACGATTCGCGAGCTCATCGCAACGCGGTGGAGCGCGGCGGCGGCTACGCTGAAATGCGGGCAGGATCTGGCGTTCGCGTTCGAATCGATGACGGACGAGTATCTTCGCAGCCGCGCCGACGACATTCGCGGCCTGACGCGCGAGATCGTGGCCGTGCTTCTTGGCAAGCAGCAGAAGTCGCTGCGGGAACTGGAGGTGCCGAGCATTATCCTTGCCGAAGAACTGTCCGCGCCGGATCTCGCGCGCGCGAACCTCGCCAATATCCTCGGAATCGTCTGCACATCCGGCAGCGCGACGTCTCATGTTGCGATCATCGCACGCTCGCATGGCATTCCGGCAGTTCTGGGTCTGCCGATCGACAAGGACAGACTGCGATCGGTCGCACGTGTATCGATTGACGGTACGACCGGGGAGGTCTGGCTCGACCATTCCGACGCGCATGAAAAGGAACTGTCGCGCCGTATCGACGCGCAGCGCGAACAGCAATCGGCGCTCCTTGCTTACCGGGACGTCGAGCCCTCCACGCGCGACGGACGCAAGATACTGATCGCCGCGAACATGGGTTCTCTGTCGGAACTTGACTCGGCCCTGCAAGCCGGCGCGATGGGCGTGGGACTATTCCGTACCGAGCTTTTGTTCATGGACCATCAGCGCGTGCCTACGGAGGACGAGCAATACGAAGTTTATGCCACGCTCGCACAGCGCTTTCACCCGTGGCCTGTCATCATTCGGACGCTCGATGCTGGCGGCGACAAGCCGCTGCCGGGCATTCGCTTCCCGAAGGAGGAGAATCCATTTCTGGGGTGGCGAGGCATCCGGATGTGTCTCGACTGCCCCGAAGTGTTCGAGCCGCAACTGCGGGCGCTACTGCGTGCTGCTGCCCACGGAAACATCTGCGTGATGCTGCCAATGGTCGACGATGTCGACGAGGTTCGCCGCACGAAGGCGATCATCGAGCGCATCGCTGTGGAACTGACCGAAGCGGGGGTGCCGTTTGCGGTTCCGAAGCTCGGCATCATGATCGAGACGCCGGCTGCAGTTCTCACGGCCGATCTGCTGGCGCAGGAAGTCGAGTTCTTCTCGATCGGCACCAACGACCTTACGCAATACATCATGGCCGTCGATCGCATGAATCCCAGCCTTGCCTCGCTCTACAGGACCGAGCACCCGGCTGTCATTCAGGCGATCAAGATGGTATGCGACGCGGCGAAGCGGGCGCACATCAGTGTCGGCGTGTGCGGTGAAGCTGCGTCACGGCCAAACATGATTCCGGTGTTCGTGAACCTCGGGGTCGACGAACTCAGTATGAGCCCCAGCTCGGTACTGCGCGCAAAGAAACTCGTGACGGAAATCTGACTTCCGATCGGGAAACGACAGAGGCGTGGCATCGACGATCCACAAGATTCGTATTTGCCACTGCTTCGCGGGCCCGGTTTGATACACGGAGGGGCGGGCGACCTGTCTCGCCGCGCAGGTATCCGGTCTTGTCGGGCTATTTCACTATGCCTCCCGAGCTGCTTACCGGCCGACACCGCGCGATTCGAGGAGGCGATTTTGCCGGATGGAACTGCCGTCCGGTCTTCTCGAACACGCGCAGCCTTCACACCCGAAAGCCGTTCGAGCTTTCCCAAAAATTGCCTGGTTTCCTTCCACGGCTCGTCCAGTCGGGCGTCTGCATCAAGAACGCGTGATGAACCGCGAGGTGAAACGTCAGGCCGCACCCACCTGCAGCGAGGCTGCTCGTCGCGCTGAATCGGTTTTGCAGCGTCCGGCGCGTGCGGTCTCACCCCAGCTGCGTTTCACCCAGGCATACCGGGCGATGTCCGCGTGATCCCTGATCATCATTTGCCTTGTATTACCTGCCGGACGGTTGCTATCGCTACAGCCCTGTCTGACAGCGGGTGACGGCATGCGTAACAGATTCGCGGCGATTGCGACGAACGGCGCGGCCAAGTTTCGGACGCAGGGCAGGCCTACTGTCGCACTGATAAATTTTGGCGATCAGTGCAAATCGCGAATCGCAATTGGACCGCTTCAATTTGGAGGTGGACGATCGTTTCACTTGCCGTGAACAAAAAGCTTCTAGAGGCGAAATCGTGAGACAAATGTAGCGAAATAAACCGACAAATACCAGTCGTTGCTGCATTTCCAGGTGTTTTCGTACGGCGAAGATTCACATAATGACGGAGGTGGGACGGAGATGGAGATGAACATGCAAGAGATTCGCATAAGCGAATCTGCACCCAAAAAGTTGTCCGGAAACATGGGGCCGATCGGCCTGGCGCTGATGGTGCTCGCGTTCTCGGCACCTTTGACAACGGTATCCGGTTACATCCCGTTCGCGCTGATGTTCGGAGGCGTCAGCAGTCCGATCCTGTTCGTCGTCGTCACGATCGTTCTGCTGTTCTTTTCCGTCGGCTACGTGACGCTCAACAACATCGTCAAGCGCCCGGGCGACTTCTACGCGTTCGTCAGTTTCGGCATCGGGAAGTCGACTGGCCTCGGTTCAGGCATCCTCGCGGCGGTGTCGTATTTTCTGCTGCTCGCCGGGGTGACGTCGTTCTTCGGCGTGTCCTGTTCCGATCTCCTTCATGAAACGACTGGCGCCGTGCTCCCGTGGTACATCCCGACGATCGCATGCTGGATGGCGTGCGGGATCCTCAGCTACCTGCATGTCGAGTTGTCGGCGAAGGTGCTGACGTGGATCATGCTGCTCGAGATCGCGGTATGTCTCATCTTCTCGTTCTTCGTGCTGGCGAAGGGCGGGGCGGCGGACATCTCGGCAACCGCGCCGTTTGCGCCGAGCCAGCTGTCGAAGAGCGCGAGCGTGCCGTTCTCGGTGCTGTTCATCGTCGGTTTCTTCATGGGATTCGAGGCGACCGCGCTGTTCCGGGATGAAGTCCGGATGCCCGACCGGACGATTCCGGTAGCCACGTATGGTGCGGTCATCTTCATCGGCGTCGTCTATACCATTTGTGCGTATGCGCTGATCATGGCCTATGGGTCGCATGTCCAGGACATCGCTACCAAGACCCCTGCCGCAATGTTTCCCGACGCATTCTCGAAGTTCGTCAGCGGCCGTCTCCATGTCGTGATCTCGCTGCTGGTGCTGACGTCGGCGTTCGCATCGGCGCTGTCCACGCAGAACGTGCTGGCTCGCTACATGCACAACCTCGGCACCGACGGCGCGCTGCCGCGATTCCTCGGCAAGGTTCATCCGAAGCACGAGTCGCCTTATCTCGCGTCGATCACGGTGTCGGTGATGGTGCTCTGCGTGCTGATCCCCTTCATCGCGATGGGCGCCAAGCCCGATCTGCTCTACGGGCAACTCTCCGGAGTCGGTACGTCGGGGATCGTCGTTCTGATGGCCATCGTCAGCATCTCGTCGCTGGTGTGGTATGGCCGGAGCGGTAGGCACCAGGGCGTCAGCTTCTTCAAGTCGGCGGTCGCGCCCGCCATTTCGTCGGTGTTCTTCATCGCGCTCGTCGTGCTGATCGCGCAGCACTTCGATGTTCTGGCAGGTGGCGATCCGGGGCAGTACGTGTGGATGTTCTATTGCCTGATTGGTGTGCTGCTCGTCGGCATCGCACTGGCGCAATACTTCAAGTACCTGCGCCCGGAAATTTTCGAAAGACTCGGCCGCAGCCACAAGGACTGAATCGTTGAACGACCGGGGCGGACACGTTCTGCCTCATCCCGGGTCGTTTCTCCTTTGATCCCGAGCAATTTCGGGATCTTTTTTTATTTTCCGGCTCGTTGCATCAGATGCGCCCGGCTGCCAGTCACGGCCGGTGCGGAAACGTCACGACCGGATCATCCGTTCATCCAGAAGATGTCCGATTTGTCGGACGCATCCCAAACCATGGTCGTCGAGACTGCAAGCGAAAACAACAAACGGGCTGCAACACGCGCATCATTCTTTCTCGCTGGAATAAGCGTCGCGACGTGGGCGCCGCTGGTGCCGTATGCGAAGGCGCGGCTTGACGTCGACGAAGCGAAATTCGGCTTCCTGCTGCTGTTCCTGGGAATCGGCGCCGTCGGATGCATGCCGCTCTGTCAGCGCGCGGTCGAGCGATTCGGTTGCCGCAAGGTCATCGGCGCGGGCGCCGCGATGATCTGCGCATCGCTTCCGCTCCTGGCGACGCTGTCCGGCATGCCCGCGATGGCGATCACGCTGTTGATCTTCGGCGCCGGCCTGGGATTCGTCGACGTCGCGATGAATATTCAGGCCACGCTCATCGAGCGGCAAAGCGGCGAGCAACTCATGTCCGGCTTCCACGGCCTGTTCAGCGTCGGCGGAATCGCGGGCTCGCTGGTCGGCGGATCACTGCTGTCGGCCGGCGCGAATCCGCTTGGGGTAGCGGGTGCGATGGTCGCCGTCATCGCCGTGCTCATGTTTCGCTACGCGCGATACCTGGAGTCGGCAGGGCCCGGCGAGCGCACGGCGTCGGCGTTGATCCTGCCGCAGGGGATCGTGGTCCTGATGGGCGCCATTGCAATCGGATGCTTTCTCGTCGAAGGCGCGATGCTCGACTGGAGCGCATTGTTTCTGACATCCGTGAAGTCTTACGCGCAGGATCGCGCAGGCTTCGGCTATACCGCGTTCGCGATGACGATGGCGATCGGTCGACTCTTCGGCGACATGTTGATTACCCGGTTCGGCTCGCGCACGGTGATCGTCTCGGGCGGGACCCTCGGCGCAGTCGGGATGTGCATCGCGATTGCTTCGCCGTCGGGCATGGGCGCGATCGTCGGGTTTGCCGTATGCGGAGCCGGGTGCGCGAACATCGTACCTATCCTGTTTGCCGCTGCCGGGCGGCAAACGGCCATGGATCCATCCGCCGCGATTTCATCGATCACGACATTGGGCTATGGCGGCAATCTGGTCGGACCGGCGATTGTCGGCTTCTTCGCGCATGCGATCGGTCTGCATCTAGCATTTGCGTTGCTCGCCGGGTTGCTGCTGCTCGCCGCGTTCGGCGGCCGGAAGATCGAGTCGTGACGTATGCGCGCCGCGAATGAGTCGCGGCACGCGATCGAACGTCAGGCATGCGTTGTCGATTGATTACGAATTTCGATCAGCGAGCATTTTTGTTCTTCATTGGATTGAATCGGTCCAGGTTGATGTAATGCGCTGACGTCTTTCATCGTGAGCGAATGCCATGACCGATCTCTCATCCGGCGATTTCTCGGTCGCCGACATCGAAGCCGCCTCCGTGCGCATCCTGCCGTTCGTCGTGCGAACGCCTCTGCTCGAGAGCGAGGCGCTCAACCGTGCGGCGGGCGCCCGTGTACTCGTCAAGGCGGAAAGCCTTCAGAAGACGGGGTCCTTCAAGTTCCGGGGCGCATGCAATCGCGTGCTGCAAATTCCGGCAGCCCTGCGGCCGCGCGGCGTTGTCGCCTTCTCGTCGGGAAATCACGCGCTGGCGATCTCGGCGGTTTGCGCGCGGTTCGGCATGCCGGCCACGATCATCATGCCGGCGGACGCACCAAAGGCAAAAATCGAAGGCGCGCGGGCCTACGGTGCGACCGTACGTCTCTATGACCGACAAACGGACGACCGGGAAGCAATCGGCCGGGATATCGCGGAGCGCACCGGCGCGGTGACCGTTCCCCCCTACGACGATCGCCAGGTGATGGCCGGCCAGGGCACCGTTGGTCTCGAGATCGTGCAGCAGACGCAAGCCATCTCCGTGGTCCCGGATGTGGTGCTTGCGGCAGCCAGCGGCGGCGGGCTGGTCGCCGGGGTCGCGACAGCGATCAACGCGTACTGCCGGCAAGCGCGCATCTACGCTGTCGAGCCGAAGGGGTTCGACGATCACGCACGATCGCTGGCGAAGGGCGAGCAGGTCGCCAATGCCGCGGGCACCAGATCCATCTGTGATTCGCTGCAGGTCGCGTCTCCCGGCAAGCTGACGTTTCCGGTCAACAAGCGGCTGCTGGCCGGGAGTCTCGTCGTCGACGATGACGAGGTGCGTCGGGCGATGCGAGCGGCGTTCGAGACGCTGAAGCTCGTCGTGGAACCCGGTGGCGCGGTGCCGCTCGCGGCGGTCCTTGCCGGCAAGCTCGACGTAGCCGGAAAGACCGTCGTGCTGGTGCTGAGCGGCGGTAACGTGGACCACGACGTGTTCGTCAGTGCGCTGGTTTGATCATCCCGCACGTCTACCCAGAGCGCATTCCTGCCAGGAGGCAATTGCCATGCTGCAGCCAGACAGCAAACAGTATCGACGCGTCGCGCACACGATCGACGCATTCATGACGCTCGACTACACGGGCGTCGGACTGATCGGCAACATCTACGCGGCGCTGCAGAAGCGGCAACCCGGCTTCGCATGCATGGGCGCGGCCGAACGAATCGTCGAGGCGGTAAGGCGACAAGGGGGGCCGGTGCTCATCGCCACGGGATTCCCGGAGGGCGGCGGTGCGCCCGAAACCGATGGACCGGTGGGCGCCGCGCTGATGGCACGCGCATTCTTCCTGGGCCTGGGGGTGCCGACCGTCATCGTGATCGACGAGGACTGGGAGGAGATGATGGTGCAGACCTGCCGAGGCGCGGGGCTGGCGCCGATGCCGTTCCCGGACAATGGCGTGGTCAAAGGAATCGAGTACCTGCGGCCCGTCTACATCCGGACCGTCCCCAAGGACAAGGAAGGCAGTCATCGCGTGTCGGACGACCTGCTCGAGCGCACCCGGCCCAGCGTGATGATTTCGATCGAGCGCCCTGGTTGCAATGCGCTGGGGCTCTACCACGGCTTGGGCGGTCGTCCGCTCGACGGGCTCGTCGCCGATCTCGACTACCTGTTTTATCAGGGCAAGGCGCGCGGCATCCTGCATATCGGCGTGGGCGACGGCGGGAACGAACTCGGCATGGGTGTCATTGCGGCCGATCTGCCCGCGTTTTCGCCGAAGGCTGCGTCGACCGGCGTTGCGGGGCGTGGCGGCGTGGCGGCGGTCAATGCGGCCGATCACCTGGTCGTCGCGAACGTATCGAACTGGGGCGCGACGGGCATCATCGCGGCGCTTTCGGCGCTGCTGGAGAACCCTGTCGTGTTTCACGATCCCGAACTCGAGATCCGCTGCATCGAATGCTGTGTCAATTCGGGAGGCGTGGACGGCATGTTCATGGCGCCCGAGCCTGCCGTGGACGGCATCAGTGCGCTCGAATGGGAGGGATTGCTTCGTACACTTCGCGCAAGTGTTCGACGCACGCTTGGGGACTCGATCAACTGGCAGGGCGAACGCGGCGACTGGAGGCAACTGAAATGACGGAGAAAACCACGATCGATGCGCGCCTCGCCGAACTGGGCCTCGAACTGCCGCCGGCGAGCGTGCCGCGCGGCAGTTATCTGCCCGCGGTGCGGTCGGGGAACTACCTTCAGATAGCCGGGCAGGGCCCGCGTCTGGGCGGTGAGCTGCTGTATGCGGGAAAGGTCGGCACCGACCTCAGCGTGGAAGACGGGCAGCGTGCCGCTCGGCTCTGTGCACTGAATATCCTGAGCCACATCGGGCGCATGCTGGGCGGCGATTTTTCGCGCGTCGTCCGCATCGTTCGCGTGGCCGGCGTCGTGCAGTGCGATGCCGACTTTACCGAGCATGCGCAGGTGCTGAATGGCGCTTCCGATCTGTTCTTCGCCGTGCTGGGCGAAGCGGGGCGGCATGCCCGCATCGCGACCGGCGCCAATTCCCTGCCGTCCGGCATGGCGGTGGAGGTGGAGGCGACCGTCGAAGTCGCTTGATGCCCGCATGCGCGGATTGCCGGGCGCGACGGAATCACCGCGGCACGAAACCTGAAGGAATCGATGATCAATCTGAGAAGCCTGGAAACCTTCTACTGGGTCGCAACGCTCAACAGCTTTCACAAGGCGGCGACCAAGCTGCACACGACGCAGTCCGCGGTGTCGCACCGGATTTCCGGCCTGGAGGACGATCTGGGCGTGCTGCTGTTCGAGCGCGCGGCGCGTACCATCCGATTGACACCGCGCGGCCGGACGCTGCTGGAGTACGCAGAGCGGTTCCTCGCGCTTGAGTCCGAACTGATCGCGGCGATCGCGAGCCCTCGGACGCTGTGCGGCGTGGTTCGGCTGGGTGTCGCCGAAACGATCGTCCATATGTGGCTCACCGAGTTCATCGAGCGTGCGCATCGCGAACATCCGGGGATCGTCATTGACATCGTGGTCGACATCACGCCGACGCTTCGCGACGCGCTAAAGTCCGGCGAGATCGACATGGCGTTTCTGCTGGCCGGGCCCGTGGTGGATCCCGATTTCGTCGAAGTGCAGCTGTGCCGATATCCGGTCGACTTCCTCGTTTCCCCTGATCTCGATGTCGGCGACAGCCCGTTGACGCCGGACACCCTGGCGCGCTTCCCGATTATCACGCTGCCGAAGCGGACCCATCCGTACATCAGGCTGAGAGACGCCATTGCGACGCGGGACAAGCCGTCTCCGCGCATCTTCTCGAACGGGTCGCTGTCGACGATCGTGAAGATGGCGATCGACAGGATCGGCATCGCCGTGATGCCGGGTGCGGTTGCGCGGCGCGAAATCGAGACGGGAGTACTCGTCGTCAAGGAATCGACGCTCGCGCTGGACGATTTCGTATTCAGCGCGGCGTACGCGCGCGGGCTCGACGTACGCATCCACGAAATCCTGACCGGATTGGCCCACGACGCGGCCGCGTCGACGCGTCGCTAGACGCATGTTCCGACGTGCGACAGCGCGTCGCGATTAATGGGGTTGTATCAACGCGCAGCCCGTTGCCTGACGAGGTTTGGAGATTTTTATCATCCTTTGGGTGGACGAGGGATGCACACGTCATTTCTAGAATGAAATCAATTGCCGGCACACGCGATATCACCGTCCGGCTTGACGCGATGCGCGCGTTGCGCGCCTTTCGACAGGGCTTCAGGGAAGCGCGGCATGGCGATCATTTCGACCGACAAACAGGCTGTTGACCACCGGTTTTCGCAAGAGCGCCGGACAGGAGGGCGCAAATGACCGATGCGAGCGAGAAGCGGGTGGCCTCGACAAACCCGGCGGTGCGCTACGACGCATCGGAAAAGCAGAAGGCGTACGCGAAGACGGCGCGCATTCCGATCAAGATCGTCCCGATCGAGCCGCTTCGCAAGCCGCGATGGATCCGAGCCAAAGTCGCGACGCCCAACACGCGCTTTTTCGAGATCAAGACGATCCTGCGCGAGCACAACCTTCACACGGTGTGCGAGGAAGCGAGCTGCCCGAACATCGGCGAATGCTTCGGCAAGGGCACCGCGACGTTCATGATCATGGGCGACAAGTGCACGCGCCGATGCCCGTTCTGCGACGTCGGTCACGGCCGTCCCGATCCGCTCGACGCGGACGAACCGAAGAACCTCGCGCGCACGATCGCCGCGCTCAAGCTCAAGTA